>JAQXXM010000040.1 GCA_029226065.1 Clostridiales bacterium | reverse complement strand
CACCTATGCTTCTGTAATAGGCATGAAGTAAGTAAGTCCACCCAATCACGGATAGCGTGATAAATGATTCCGCTTTGAATGTAACTTGTGGGTTGTTATAGAGCTGAACGGCAGCCAGCATGGCTTCTCGAGCTTTTTTTATGAGCTCTGTTTTTATTGACTTTACTCGCCTACTCTTGGACATACGACACCTCTATTATCTAAATCATTGTAACCAACTTTTTTTGCGAATGATCGCATCCGGTTTGAGTATTCATAGTTTTTATTACTCCCATCCAAGAACGCTTCTATTTTGTTCAATAAAGTCGCTTATTACAGCTTCAATAACTGGCACAGAAACAGAATTCCCAAATTGTTTATAAGCATATGTATCTGTGGGATTTACAATAAATGAATCAGGGAATCCTTGTAATCGTGCACATTCCCTTGGAGTGATTCTGCGAGGACGGTTGTTTTGTATTACACCTAATCTGTTTGAATCAGAGGATGTCAGCGTAATTGAAATACTATCCGGATCTAAGAATTTAAAGACCTCAAAAGACATATTACCGCAAACTGGATTATATCTTCCGTTTTCTTCTTTTAGATATCCCTTATCCTTGAGAGATTCAATAATTTCGAAAATATCATCGTTTGTATAAAAAGTCTGAATCTGTTCAAGTGTCAGTTTCTTTCCATCTTGCTGAGTTCCAAATATAGGTTTTCTTCTATTTTGAATCAATAGATTCATAAAATTTATCTCAGCAAGGGAACATTTTCCTTTTGTTCCGAGTTCCCATGAATGAAGTGACTGTCCTCCACGATAATCAATCAAGCGATACCCGTGAAGTTTAGACAAATCATCTCCTATAACTGAATGTAATTGTTCTTCAAACTCAGCAGAGCAATAATACTTTTCTGACACATCTTCCTCAAGTATATCACCAACTGTACATTTTTTGGATGTATGGTGCAAAGAAAACAAGTTCATTTGCTCATAATTCTTTTTATATGTATGAGAATCCACAGCTCCTAAATCTGTAATCAGTGACATTTGAGGAGTCACATCTTTAATTCCAAGTATATATAATCGAACTCTGTTTTGTGGGACCCCATAATCTGAACTGTTGAGCAATAAATCGTATGTTCCATATCCAAGCTCGTGTAGCTTTGTCATAATTGTTTCAAAAGTTCTTCCTTTATCGTGTGTATATAATCCTCTCACATTCTCTAATAAGAATGCTTTGGGTCGATATGCACTCAAAATGCGTTCAATCTCAAAAAATAGCGTTCCTCGTGTATCACCAAATCCTTTTCTTTTTCCAGCATATGAGAACGGCTGACAGGGGAATCCACCCAGTAAAAAATCAAAAGGCTCAATCTCCGTTATTTCATGTATATCACCACTTGGATATTCATGAAAATTCAATTCATAAGTCTGACATGCTTTTGCATCTATTTCGCTGGAAAGAACACATTTTGAATCAATGCCGTGTTTAGAAAGTGCTTGTGTTGCACCCAATCTAATGCCTCCAACCCCAGCAAATAAATCAATAAATTTTATCATCAAATTTTCTCCCTAATAAATTCTACAAGTATATCAAACTCCGCATCTGTATACGCCACTGTACAATGGCTATATTGACATATTGAAGTTAATGCAGATTCTCGTTGAAAATTTCCGGCGCCATCAATAATATATGCTATATAGTTACCAGATTCTTCAACAGCTTTATATCGCGCCTGTGCTTGTCCAGCCTTTCTTTCAATGGTTGAGTTCGTAGTCACTTGAAAACTAATCTCTATACCAACATATTTATTATTATGTTCAACAGTCAAATCAAATGTCGTTTCTGTTCTATCGTTTTGAGTTATGCCGGGTATATGTCCATTACTTTTTACAACATATTCTGCTCCTAATTTCTTTTGAAAGTATTTTTCAGCATAGACTTGAGCTGCATTACCTAATCCATTGGCTTGTGCGCCTCCAGTTATTCTGCTGACAAATATATATCTTTGTTTGATGAAATCTTTAAGTTCATCCGTTTCACCCATCATATTGCCAACGATACATTTTGAAAAAATATCAGAAATATAATCGTCAACAGCATTGCTTCCGAAGAGCAATAAAGTAATAAGGTCTTTATAAAAACTATTCAGAGGATCTGATGTTAAAATAGCTTCAATATCTGTGTGCATCTTTTTATTCGTTAATGCCCCTCTTGCTGGTAAAGCAGAAAATTCATATTCGGTTTCATGACCATTTACGGCATAATGCAACTTATTATCAGGAAAATAGTTAGCAAAGTCTCGATTAATTCTTTGAAGTGGCTCACTGCCAAAATCAGTAAGTACCATCAAGTGCTTCAAAAACAGATTTGCCGCAAAATGGGCAGCAGTTATAACCTCAAAAACACTGTTTGGGTTGTGTGAATCGGAAAGGGTTAATATTGATATGAACTGATCCTGTGTGCGTACTAATGTAGGAATAATACTTGATTCTGCTTCAAGCAAAACTAAATTTTCTGGCCACCATTTGCAAGCTTTAGCCTCCAATTCCGTGCGATTTCTATTATATTTTGTTGGCATAATTATACCTCCTTCTTATCAGGTAAAAAATCTAAAATATCATCAACGCCACAATTCAAAGCGTGGCAAATTTTTTCGATACTTTCCATTGCGACATACTGGTCTCTTTTTAAGCGAGTGATAATGTTAGCACTAACGCCTGCTTTTTCGGCAAGCTGAGCATTGGAAATCTTTTTATCTATCAGCATATGAAATAATTTATCGTATTTAACTGCCATATCAACAACCTCCTACAATAATCCATTATTATCATATCACGAAGTCGTTAAAAAATCAATTATTTTTGGATTTTATCCATACTATTGTTAGAGGGAAATGCTGCTCTGTATCAATCTTAAATATAATATATGTGCAAAATTTTATTTCCCATAATTAATATATTTTCAATTTTGGGAAGTAGGCGTGGCAAGATTCAGAATTAACGATAAAATTCAAAGATTATCTATTTCGTTCATTCCATTTGTTGATTCGTTGGGGGGCAGTAAAATGCCCCGATAAAACTGTTTCTTCCAACCTCGAATAAAAAACGGTATTCTCGCTGTTTCTGCACATAAGTTTACAATTTAATAGTTACCATCCACTTTCTCCTCTCGGTTCGATGAATCGGGAGGAGTTTTTTGTTTTACAGACTTTTTTCATTCGTAGGTATTTTGTTGTAAACGGCTGTTCTTGCTTCCAACAAGAAAGAGAGAAAAATTTTTCTAAAAAATTTTCAAAAACACCCCCCAAGAATCCTTTCCTGTTTCAAACAAGTGAAGGGACTTTTAATTTTCTTTTCAAAAATACCCCACATTTTTTCGCTTCCCGGTTCAAACAAGTGAAGGGTATTAAAAATTTTTTCGAAATCGGGCGAATTTGGGTGTGCATTTTGACACCCTTTGTCCAAATAAGTGAAAGGAGTTTTTTACAATGGCAAGATTATCAAAGAAATTAAAACGGGAATGGGCTTACTTCATCAATCCCAAAACAGGCAGAAGAACATACAACGATTTGTGCCGCAAATGCCGGAACGAGTGTAAACAGAGCTTTCGTGCAATCGTTGTTTGCTGTCCTCTGTACCGTTCTAAAAGAAGTGTCAAATCGATACCAAACAGCAACAATTTCAACGATTCGGGATAAGAAGATAACAGATATTCATTTCAAAATAAAACGGCTCACAGAGAGAAATTTTGATAATTTCGTCACCTTTTCGATACAGAAAAACGGCTGTCAGGTTATCATTCTCACTCGCCGTTCAAAACAATTCAAACAGCAGGCAGCCGTATAAATATATAAATAAATATATAGTTCTTACCTGCCGTAAAAGAAAGGACTTAAATATGATAGCAAATAAAGTATACACAAGAGACGAAATGAGAGAGGAACACATCATCACTTCCGATTATCGGTTCATAGACAAAGAGGGCGAATACTTCGCAAAACTGATAATGAGAGCAGAGGCAAGCAAAAATATGATGCGACTTTTCTTTCAGTTAAGTGACGGAAGAAAGATAATCACGCCTGTGTTCTGGTGGCAGAGTTATCTCGGATTTTATGAGATAGATAACGGTACAAATCTTCGATTGATTTATGAGAGAAACGGCAAAGGTATCGCTCTGAAAGAAATTGAAATATTAGATTAAGGAGAATTTGAAATGACGGAAACCATAAAGAACATCAACATAAATTTACTCATTCCATTTGAAAATCATCCGTTTAAGAAAAGAGACGGAATTGAAAATGAAGAGCTGAAAGAGAGCATAAAGGAAAACGGTTTACTTGAGCCGATAATCGTTCGTTCTTTTTCCGCCGGTACTTACGAAATCATCAGCGGTCACAGGAGAGTTGAAGTTTGCAAAGAACTGGGAATAAAAACCGTTCCGGCAATAATCAAAGTAATGTCAAAAGATGAAGCGGTTATCGCAATGGTGGATTCAAATTTGCAGAGAGAGCATTTACTGCCGAGTGAAAAAGCCTTTGCTTACAAGATGAAATTAGAAGCGATGAAGCATCAGGGGAAAACTTCGTGCCAAATTGGCGCAAAGTCAAGAACAGATGAACAAATCGCCGAAACAGTAAATGACAGTGCAAGACAAGTCCAACGATATATCCGCTTAACGCACTTAATACCCGAACTGTTACAACTCGTTGATGAAGAAAGGATAGCCTTTACTCCGGCTGTTGAACTTTCGTATCTGCCCGAAAATGAGCAGAAAATATTAGCCGAAGAAATAGAATATTCAGACGCCACGCCTTCACTTTCACAGGCGCAGCGATTACGAAAATTCAGCGAGCAAGGCAGATTGTCCATAGACACGATATTTGCCGTGTTAAGTGAAGAAAAGCCAAATCAGAAAGAACAGGTCAAATTCAAAACCGAAGATATACGCAAGTATTTCCCAAAAAGTTATACAAGCCTTGATATGCAAAAAACAATCATAAATC
>JAQXXM010000039.1 GCA_029226065.1 Clostridiales bacterium | reverse complement strand
GTTCTTTATTAGAACCAAAAATATACGACATGCCACCAATATGGCCAAATCACTCTATCAGCATTTCCAGAAGCTGACCAACCTTCATCTTCCCATTTGTCGTATTTCCATTCATTGTTTTCCTTTGTAAAATCATGAATACTTCCACTTTCAAAATTAGTTGTTACACAATAAATTCTGGCAGAATAATCGTCACATGAAAGAATTTTAAATGTTTCAGCTTCACTTACTTCTTCAAATGTAATAAAATTATCATAATACAATGCTGTAAGAATTTCACACTTAACTAATGAACTCACCCATATTACAATAAAACACAATATAGGGAATAAAATAACAATAGTTTTTCTATGCTTTGTCATTATAGTATCCTCCCTTATTTTAATCCAAGTAATTCTTGCATATAATAGTAATTATCTTTTGCAAAATCTCCAAATGGTCTACTTTTAGGACTAGAATTTGGTCCATGTGAGCCATATTCCCCAATGTTATAAAGTGTAGCTAAAATAGCTGTTCTTCCATCAATTTCAGGATATTCCGACTTCCACAAATCCTGAATATATGATAAGTATGCAGCTGCATACCTAATATTGGTTTTATCGTTTTGCAAATTTATAGCAACACCTGCTCTACGATTTTCCACAGAATTATTTGTATGCCATTCATAATATTTAGTTTTAGGCATATATCCCTTGTCTTCTAATTTCATTGCTGTAGAAATTCTAATTTGCCCTACACCAAGAGATACATCTAATACATCTGAAGCAAGTGGATCAACAAAATCATCTTTCCAATTAACGTTTAATCTTTGTTCGGCATAGATAGTTGCTGCTAATATAGCAGGATTTACACCAAACTCAGATGCTGCATCTTTTATGTTCTGTGCATTATTTTTTATAATCTTATCGGCATCTTTTTTAGAACGATGTCCTGTAGAATCAGTATAATTTATGGGGTCATTCATGCAATAGACATATAAATTACTACTTTGCATAATTGCATCAATATTAGGAGTGCCATGGTTTCCATTATCACCATAAATCATATTTCCCGGATTCCAGTGCGTATCTTCCGAAAGCATGCGTGAAGTTACAGGGTCATAATAACGATTTCTTAAATAGATTAACCCTGTTTCACTGTCGTAATACTCCCCGCAGTATCCGAATGGGTCAGGAGCATCGCCTTGAAGTTGATTGCCGTATGCGTCATAGTCAAGTCTGCCTGTGCTGTCGGTGGTGCCTATGACGTTACCGTGATAGTCCTTGAGATATGACGTTGCTTCGTCTCCCTGTTTTTTCGTATGCACACCCGTCATATCGTATGTATAGGCCTCAGTTGTACCTTGCTTTGTCTCTGCTGCAAGGTTTTGTCCATCCCACACATATTCAGTTGTGACATTTCCTACGGTCTTTGTTGCTCTCAGATTGTCTGCGTTATATGTATACTCAGACACTACTCCGTCTGTTTCTGCACTTGTAAGACGGTTATACCTGTTGTAGTCATAGAATGTTACATAGCTGTTGGCAGTATCTGATATTGTGTATTGAGTATCTCCAGTGCTTGGTGCAACTTCCGTTGTTGCCTTATATAATAATTTTATATTATTGAAATATTGCTTTAATACTTATTGGATTTATGTAATAAATGCTTTCATTTACCTCAGATGTCCCATTATTACTTGTAACATTTTTAATCAGAGCCATCATTCCTGCAATTTTAACTATTTTTTTAGAACCATTCATATATAATATGTAGAGCGAAGCTGTGGGGGATTCTTGCAATTTTTGGTTTTTGGATGGATAAAATCTTAATTTCTGTAGTTTTTGAGATACGTTTTTTATATCTTCATAATCTACATATTCTTTGACTTCATATTCTCCCAAATACTGAATATATTGTATTCCTTTTATTTCTGAATAATTAAAACTCTCATAGTGAGAAAAACAATTCGACAAAACTATAGCCATGAAACATATTGTACATATAATAATTAATAATTTACATATTCTTTTCATTGAATTACCCCTTAATTTGCCTATAGCCAATTCTATTTCTCTTAGGTTTTCCATACCATGTTTTATCTACATACTTATACCAAGCATGTTGACCAATAATATCTTTTGCCCAATGTCCAGAATTATATCCTCCTCTGAGTAATTCACCCGTAGAATAATCAAATATCGTTCCTCCATCCCATGCAACTATATATTGATTAATTGTCATACGCAACTTAAATGCATATGCCAAATTATATACGTCAGGATTCCCACTATTACATGTGCTAAAAGTCAACCATTCCATATGTTTCGAATTCAGATCATTAACAGTATAGTTCCCATCCTTTGCATATATACCACCACCTCCATCTTCAAAATAGAAATAGCCTTGTGCAGATCCATCATCTTTATCTCCGGTGATACTACCATGGGCAACTATAACTACCTCTTCTATAGATACTTCATATCCATCCAAATCATATCCTACTCGCTTATTCCATACTTCCTTAAATTCCCATGCGCTACTAACGCCAAATACTTGTACATTAGTACCCCATGTTTTTTCTAATTGTTTTTTTCGTATTTCAGCCTCATCTGCCATAGTATGCTTACCATCACCACTATCAGCATTGTTATCATATATAATAAATGAATCTAATCCCAACGGATCTACATAATTTATAGGATTGTTATTACAATACACATACCAGTTTGTCCCATCCTTTGCTGGATCTTCGGTAATAAATCTTCCCATACTTGGATCATAGTACCTATTTCGTAGGTAAATGAGTCCACTGCACAAATCCTGATATTCCCCGCAGTAGCCGAATGGGTCAGGAGCATCGCCTTGAAGTTGATTGCCGTATGCGTCATAGTCAAGTCTCCCTGTGCTGTCGGTGGTGCCTATGACGTTACCGTGATAGTCCTTGAGATATGACGTTGCTTCGTCTCCCTGTTTTTTCGTATGCACGCCTGTCATAACCTATTGTGTGTATATGCAGGCCTAACATCACCGCTAACAATAAACGGATTTGATTATGTAACAGAATCAGGTGCCGACTATGCTGTCACAAATTACACGTATGATTATGCAAACCGACTATCAACAACAACCGATGCATTGAATCAGACGGAAACAAACACGCATGAGCAAACAACAGGGTTATTACTCACAACACAGACCGTAACGGAAATACATTTAATTTTACATACAGAGGTCTTTGTGAACTTAATACAGAGTCATTGTCAGACGGCACAAATTCCGAGAAAACCGTATATGTTACCTACGGTATCATAATAGTTTTGCGTATAGTTTGAGGTGTTACTCCTTCTTATCTCCATTTTAGCATCGCCGATCTTTTGTGTCCAGTAGAATTTGTAAAATAAGGTTCGCCCATAGTTGCATATTTCTACTTGAATATCGTTCGGTTTACTCCTCATATCGCCCTACTTGCATAAAATCTCCAATTTCAAACTTATAATGGTGCTTTCCTATTCCATATAATCCTCGCCCATGACTAGAAGATAAACATCCGGTAAAATATGTCATGTCAACTTGTTGGTTTTTCAATTTATTTAAAACTTCGTTCTTATCATCTTTTATTTTAAATAATAAATCCTGTGTCATTCCACTATCCGACAAAGGTTCTATATATGTATAGTAAGTTCCATTATCAACATTATACATTTTTAAGCTATCGTTCAATTCACTATCAAATTTAGGAATAAATCGTACATCCTTCATTGTCAGAGTATCCGACTTGTTCCTTATATGATAATGAACGGATACTATCACATAATGATCAGAATCGTTTCTAACTTGTTTTAATAATGTTTCATCCCATCCATATAAATGGAATATATTATCATATGAATTAATATCTCGTATATCCACTTTTTCAACTGTCAATTCTATATTGCTTATATTATCAGGACATATACCATCTAAGAATTTATCTATGCATATAACACCTAATGCACTTACTAAAAATATAATAATTGCTATAAAATATATTTTTTTCATAAAACTACTATTATGCATCATCATCAATCCTTACCACAAACACATAATTAAATTGGTTTGGATCATCACCATTTTTATCTAAATATTCATTTAGATTACCATCATTTTTGTCTATATCATGCTGTGCATATATTATGACACCATTGTCAACTGATACAATCATCGCTGTATGTTCCATTTTCAATGTTTTATTATTTAAAAAATACAGTAAATCACCTTTTTGTATCCCATATTCTTTAATAGTAACTGGAATCCATTTTGATTCATGAATACATATTGCTACTCCATTAGCATAGCTGGAGTTTGGAAACTTTCCTGTACAATTTGTAAATGCTTTAAATTGTTCTTCTGAATTTGTCCATGTTGCTGAATAACTGCCCCATACATAATTTCCTCCACCACATGTCCAATTATAATACCAATCGTCTGATTGATGTAAGTCACCCGCCTTTAAACAGAATGAAACAAAGTTAGTACAGTCCATAGAAAATCTTACTGGTGGTTTTTTATCATCAAATGTCTGTTCCCATGGATTAGTATTTTTAAAAACAGAATATTTTAATGCGTAATTTACCGCAGCATTGCGATCATATAATCCACTTGGATCCACAAACATCACTGGATTCCCCTCGCAATACATATACCAGTTCAAACCGTCCTTGATTGGGTCTTCATTGATAAATCTGCCTGTGGTTGGGTCATAATATCTCGCACGCAGATAGATTAACCCTGTTTCACTGTCGTAATATTCCCCGCAGTAGCCGAATGGGTCAGGGGCGTCGCCTTGAAGTTGATTGCCGTATGCGTCATAGTCAAGTCTCCCTGTATTATCGGCGGTGCCTATCATGTTACCGTGATAGTCCTTGAGATATGACGTTACTTCGTCTTCCTGTTTTTTCGTATGCACACCCGTCATATCGTATGTATAGGCCTCGGTTGTACCTTGCTTTGTCTCTGCTGCAAGGTTTTGTCCGTCCCACACATATTCAGTTGTGATATTTCCTACGGTCTTTGTTGCTCTCAGATTGTCTGCGTTATATGTATACCTTGACACTACTCCGTCTGTTTCTGCACTTGTAAGACGGTTATACCTGTTGTAGTCATAGAATGTTACATAGCTGTTGGCAGTATCTGATATTGTGTATTGAGTATCTCCAGTGCTTGGTGCGACTTCCGTTGTTGCCTTCGAGATGGTATTTCCGTTTTTATCATAGTAATACCGAGTCTTTCTGCTTGTGTCAGCTGTCTCCTCTGTTGTACTCAGCAGTCGGTTGTTTAAGTCATATATATATTGTGTTGTTGTACCTATTCCTGTCTTTGATGTCCTGTTGCCTCTCAGATCATATCTGTATGTATCAGATACACTGATTGTCATTCCCGTTGTTACTTTTATTGTTTTCATACTCCATGTGCCAAAACTATTTTGTTAACAACATCTTTATCATTAAACTTAAAATATACCCAAGTGTCATCTGTCCCATCAATATACCCTAATTCATTATTTGATAAATCTTTGATTGGCTTTATAAATCCTCTATTATAAATTCTTTGGATTTCTTGTTTACTCATACCAACACTGACGTTTTTTTTACCAAATGATATTTTACTCGAAGTGATTTCGCTACAAACGAAAATGCCATTTAAGTCTGCATTATACCAAACAAACGAAACACCATCGTACCTAACAACGCTCTCAGCATCACTTATGTGTAGAATTTCTGTTGGCTCACCAAATTCTCGGATCACATCTGCATACAGATGTGATTCACCTAACCCTATGTCTTTCCAATAATTTTTATTATAAACACTTGGATTTGTAATAAAAAACACGATCATGCCTATTAATATTATACCCAATTGTATACATACAATTTTTTTCATAATGCCCTATCCTTGCCGCTACTATATTGATACTTGTATTATATCACAGTCTATATTTATATGCAATATAAATACTATCCAATAATTTACAATTATTTTAACATAAAAACCAAATTTTACGGTTATGCTAAAAAAAATAAGGAATATCTATTGCAATTACCATTTTTTTGTGTTATAATAGCAGTAAATAAGGGAGTAGTTGGCACGAAAGTGCGATGAAGTCAACAAACTCGGACGTATGTCCTGGCATCATCTTAATTGACGAGACTTATCTGCTGTTAGCGGATAGGAGTCGTCTTTTTTTCTTATCGCTGACAAAAAAGATTATTACAAGGAGGATATGTAATTGGAATATTACACTAAACAAAAGGCAGAGGTATTAAAAGCTCTTGCAACAGACGAAACACAGGGGTTAAGCCCTGAAGCAGTTAAATCACTGCAAGAACAATTCGGAGCGAACAAGCTCTCCGAAAAGAAAAAGAAAACAACTCTTGAGCGTTTTGCGGGGCAGTTCAAGGACGCAATGATTTTGATACTGATTGCGGCGGCGATTGTATCGTTTGTTATTGCGTGTATTGAGGGAAACCCGAAAGAGTTTTTTGAGCCGGCACTGATAATTCTTATCGTTGTGCTTAATGCAATAATGGGTGTTATGCAGGAGAGCAAGGCGGAAAAGGCACTCGATGCACTAAAGAGTATGTCTGCACCCCATGCACGTGTTATACGCAGTGGCAAAGAAGAAGTAATTGATGCGTCCGAGCTTGTGCCGGGCGACATTATAAAGCTTGAGGCGGGTGATTTTATACCTGCTGATGCAAGACTTCTCCACAGCGTTAGCTTAAAGAGTGAAGAGTCGGCACTTACGGGCGAATCTGTACCATCCGAAAAAGATGCTGATGCTGCAATTCCCGATAACGCACCGCTTGGCGATCGTGCAAATATGATATTTTCAGGCTGTAGTGTAACCTACGGCACAGCAACAGCCGTTGTTACATCAACGGGTATGGATACACAAATGGGCAAAATTGCAAATCTGCTTGAGGGCGAGAATAACGCCCAGACACCGCTACAGCAAAAGCTTGCACAGCTTGGAAAATATCTTGGTGTTTTAGCAATTATAGCATGTGCCGTAATATTCGTTGTAGGTCTTGTAAACAATATTTCGCCGATTGAGATATTTATGATAGCCGTTTCGCTTGCCGTATCGGCTATACCCGAAGGACTGCCTGCTATTGTTACAATTGTTTTATCTATCGGTGTACAGCGAATGGTTAAACGCAATGCACTTATACGCCGTCTGCCTGCCGTTGAGACATTGGGCAGTGCATCGGTTATATGCTCGGACAAAACAGGTACACTTACGCAAAACCGTATGACACTTGTTAAAGCATACGCTGACGGTGACTCATCTGAAAGCAACATTGCCGATAACGTATCAGACAGCATAACAAAGCTGTTAAAGTATGCGACACTATGCTGTGACGGCTCGGTTGTATTCGATGGCGATGAGGTTAAGCATATAGGCGATCCCACAGAAACGGCTATAGTATATGCTTCTCACAAGCTTGGCTACACAAAAGAGCAATTATCGCAACAATTCCCAAGACTTGCTGAAATCCCGTTTGACTCGGACAGAAAGCTTATGACTACCGTTAATAAGATTGATGGTAAGAACATTGTAATTGTCAAGGGTGCATTTGACGTTATGGCAAAACGATGTGTTTCGGGGGACATTGCAAAGGCAAAGGAAATAACGGAACGTATGAGCCGTGACGCTTTGCGTGTTCTTGCGGTTGCGTATAAAGAAATTGACAGTATTCCGTCAGAACCCGCTCCTGACGAATTGGAAAACGGTCTTACTTTTATGGGACTTGTCGGTATGATAGATCCACCGCGTGAGGAGGCAAAAGTTGCCGTTGCAACCTGTAAAAAGGCAGGGATTAAACCTGTTATGATAACCGGTGACCACGTTGTTACAGCTTCGGCTATTGCACGTGAGCTTGGAATATTAGAGGACGGAGATATGGCAATAACAGGCACAGAGCTTGATGCTATGACCGACAGAGAATTTGACGAGGTTATAACAAAAATTTCCGTCTATGCACGTGTATCACCCGAAAACAAAATCAGGATTGTCAAGGCATGGCAAAGACGGGATCAGGTTGTGGCAATGACAGGTGACGGCGTAAATGACGCCCCTGCACTCAAAGCCGCAGACATTGGCTGTGCAATGGGCATTACAGGCACAGACGTCGCAAAAGGAGCCGCCGATATGACTCTCACCGACGATAACTTTGCAACTATAGTTGATGCTGTTCGTGAGGGACGCGGAATATATGCTAATATTAAAAAGGTTGTAGGCTTTTTGCTCGGTACGAATATCGGTGAGGTTGTCTCTGTATTCCTTGCTATGATTTTATGGCACAAAACGCTGTTTTTATCAATGCAATTACTATGGATAAATCTTGTTACTGACAGCTTGCCTGCCATTGCATTAGGTATGGAGGCAGTTGAAAGCGATGTTATGGACAAGAAACCAAAGCCTAAAAATGAGGGAATATTTGCTCAGGGTTTAGGTATCAGAGTAGTTCTTCAGGGTTTTATGTTTGCAATGCTTTCACTTATAGCGTTTGTAATTGGCGATGAATACGTAGGACTTGAGGGCGGTCAGACAATGGCATTTATGACTCTTGCACTGTCACAGGTTATACAGGCATTTAATATGCGTTCGGCACACTCACTGTTTAAGACAGGCTTTTTCACAAACAAGACACTCAATGGCGCAGTATTAGTATCTGTTGTATTAATGCTTCTTGTGCTGTTCACTCCTATAGGTATCGCATTCGGACTTGTAATACTACCCGCAAAATTATATTTAATTGCACTGGGACTGATACTTGTTCCTCTTGTAGTTATGGAGCTGTCAAAAATGATTTATCATTTGATAAAGAAATAAGCAATCACTGTTCCCTGCAATTCAAAAAAAGGAGTGTAGCAAAACACAAGTTTTGTTGCACTCCTCATTTTTTATCTAATATGAAATTGCTCGTTTTGAGTTAGCAATTTTGCTTGTTCTAAAAAACGTTCATTTCTGCGATAGTGACTTTTTATAACATTGCATATTTTTATTCCATCACTATTCTATGAAAAACCTTTTTACCCTTTTTAATTATGATACCATCATCTGTTACCATATCGGCAGTGATTTTTCCGTTTACGTCAGTATACTTTGCATCGTTTATTGACAGTCCGTTCTGGCTCACAATTCGTCTTGCTTCACCCTTTGACGCTACAAGCCCTGCTGTTACGAGAACATCAAGTACACCCATTCCTACAACGTCTGAAATAACCGTTGTGGGCATATCAGCCGACACGCCGCCACCTGCAAATACAGCCTCTGATGCGGCTTTTACCTTGTCTGCCTCCTCCTCGCCGTGAACAAGCTTTGTAACCTCATAAGCAAGAATACGTTTAGCCTTGTTAAGCTCTGCACCCTCCCATTTCTCCATTTCACGGATTTCGTCCATAGGTACAAACGTAAGAAGCTTCAGGCACTTAATAACGTCGCTGTCAGCAACATTTACCCAATACTGATAGAAATCATACGGTGTTGTCTTTTTCGGATCAAGCCATACGGCACCTGACTGTGTTTTACCCATCTTCTTACCCTCACTGTTTGTAAGAAGTGTAAATGTCATACCGTAAACCTGCTTTGAGTCCTTTCTGCGGCACAAATCAAGTCCGCCTAAGATATTACTCCACTGATCGTCGCCGCCAAGCTCAAGCTTACAATCATATTTACGGCTAAGCATTAAAAAGTCGTATGACTGCATAAGCATATAGTTAAACTCCAAAAATGACAAGCCTTTTTCAAGTCTTTGCTTAAAACACTCGGCTGTAAGCATCTGATTTACAGAGAAGCATGAACCAATGTCACGTAAAAAGTCAACATAATTAAGCTTTAAAAGCCAATCGGCATTGTTTACCATTATAGCCTTATCGTCTGAAAAGTCGACTACCTTTGCAAGCTGTTTTTTGAAACATTCGCAGTTATGGTTAATAATTTCCTCTGTCATCATCTGGCGCATATCTGTTCTGCCTGACGGATCACCTACGTGACCTGTACCGCCTCCCACCAAGGCGATTGGGCGATGACCGTACATCTGCATATAGCGCATTACAACCATCTGCAGGAAGTGACCTACGTGCAGTGAATCTGCAGTAGGATCAAATCCGATATAAAATGTTACCTTCTCCTTACCTAAGAGTTCTCTTATTTCGTTTTCGTGTGTACATTGAGCGATTAGACCACGCTCTTTAAGAACGTCAAATACATTACCTTTTAATTCCATCTATAGTAAATCCTTTCACATAAACTATTGTTAATTTTACCACTTAATTACTGATATGTCAAGCATTTTAGGCTAATTCAAATAAGCTTACCTGATTGCTCTCGCTCATTCCCTCGAAGCAGCCGTTGTCCTCTAAAATATCTATAACGCTTTTTGTTGAGCCTGTACGCAAACGTAAATCCTCTATATTTTTAAATTCACCGTTTTCACGCTCTGCCGTTATTGCCTTTGCCGCATTTTCGCCAAGCCCGGGCAGTGCATTAAGAGGCGGTAACAAGCCGTCGGGGGTTATGATAAATTTTGTCGCATCAGATTTATACAAATCCACCTTTGTGAACTTAAATCCACGACAGTACATCTCAATTGCAAGCTCAAGTATTGGGATAAGTCCGTCATCTTTTGGTGCGGCAGTACCATCCTTTTTACGTTGGTTTATGTCCGCTAACGCTTCACGTGCAACCGTCTCGCCCGATGCCATAAGTGATGTATCAAAGTCGTCAGCACGTACCGTAAAATATGCCGCATAGTATGCCTCGGGACGATGCACCTTAAACCACGCAACTCTGAACGCCATCATAACGTATGCAACAGCGTGAGCTTTCGGGAACATATACTTTATCTTTTTGCACGAGTCAATATACCATTCAGGCACATTCGCTTCACGCATCGCTGCCTCGTCCTCGGGCTTTAAGCCTTTACCCTTTCTAACGCTCTCCATTATCTTAAAGGAATGTTCCTCCTCAACACCTGCCGCCATAAGATATATCATAATATCGTCACGGGCACATATTGAATGTGACAGATCGCAATATCCGTCTCTTATTAAGTCCTGTGCATTGCCAAGCCACACATCTGTACCGTGTGACAATCCCGATATACGTACAAGCTCGGAGAATGTCTTAGGCTTTGTATCCATCAACATCTGTCTCACGAACTTTGTGCCGAACTCAGGTACGCCGTACGTTCCAAGCGGTGTTCCGATATCCTTGCCGTCTAATATCTTTAACGCTTTATTTGATGTAAACAGGCTCAAAGTTTCCTCATCATCAAGAGGTATTTGTTTTGCGTCAAGACCTGTCAAATCCTCCAACATTCTGATTACCGTAGGATCATCGTGACCAAGCTCATCGAGTTTGAGCAGGTTTGAGTCTATGGAGTGGTAGTCAAAATGTGTTGTAAAGATAGATGAGTTTGTATCGTCTGCGGGGTGCTGAACAGGGCAAAATTCATGTATATCGTTAGTATACGGCACAACTATTATTCCGCCCGGGTGCTGTCCTGATGTACGCTTAACGCCCTCACAGCCTTTTGCAAGCCATTTCATTTGTGCGTTACGCATTATAACGCCCTTTTCCTCACAATACTTTTTAACATAGCCAAATGCTGTCTTTTCCGCAACCGTTCCGATAGTTCCTGCACGGAACACGAATCCCTCGCCAAAAAATGTCTCTGTATATTTATGAATTATCGGCTGATATTCACCTGAAAAGTTCAGGTCAATATCAGGCTCCTTATTTCCCTTAAATCCCAAAAATGTCTCAAATGGTATATCATGTCCTTCTTTTCTGAACTGCGTACCGCACTTCGGGCAAACCTTATCAGGCATATCACAACCCGACATACCTATATCACTCTCGTGAAATTCTACATTTTTACAGTTAGGGCAAATATAGTGTGCCGGCAACGAATTAACCTCGGTAATATCTGACAGATACGCTACAAAAGATGAGCCTACCGAGCCACGTGAGCCAACGAGGTATCCGTCCTGAAGTGATTTTCTTACAAGCTCCTGCGCTATTCTGTACATAACGGCAAAACCGTTTGTAATAATAGAATTAAGCTCCTTATCAAGACGTTTCTGTACCTTTTCGGGAAGCGGTGAGCCGTAAATTTCCTCGGCACGCCTTAACGAATCGTTTCTTATACCCTCCTCGGCACCGTCTACGACAGGCGGACACTTCTTTTTTGGGATAGGACGTACGTCCTCTATCATATCTGCAATCAGGTTTGTGTTAGTAACAACAACTTCGTATGCCTTTTCTTTGCCTAAATACTTAAATTCATCAAGCATTTCGTTTGTTGTTCTCAAATACAACGGTGCCTGATTATCCGCATCTTTAAAGCCTTTATAATGCATTAATATCTTTCTGTACTCTGCACCCTCGGGATCTAAGAAATGCACGTCACACGTTGCACATACAGGCTTATTGAGCATCTCGCCTATTTTTACAACACGGCGGTTTATATCCATCAAGTCCTCGTCTGTATTTATAAACGGATGCCTGTCGCTTGTTTTCATATACGCATTATTGCCTATCGGCTGGATTTCAAGATAATCGTAGAAACTTGCAATATCGCAAAGCGTATCATCATCTGCGCCATCGCATATTGCACTTATAAGCTCGCCCGCCTCACACGCAGAGCCTACTATTATTCCCTCACGTTTTTCCTCAAGAAGTGATTTTGGTATTCTCGGTGTACGCATAAAATATTTCAGATGTGACTGTGACACCATTTCGTATATGTTTCTTACACCCTCTGTTGTCTTTGCCAAAAGGATTATATGGAATGCCTTTGTTTTTGACGAGGCGGTACGTATATCAAATTCGTCGTTATATGTTATAAGCTCGCATTTTCCGTTACCTTTAAGCTCATCAAGCATCTTAACAAATGCCTGTGCTGTTGCCTCTGCATCATCTACCGCCCTGTGATGATGTGCATTAATAACGTTTAAATGCTTACAGAGTGTGTCAAGCTTGTGGTTAGGCAGATGCTTATACATACACCTTGCAAGAATAAGCGTATCAAGGTATGGCAAATCAAAACTTCTGCCGCAAGCCTCGGACTCTTTTTTCATAAATCCCATATCAAAACTTGCGTTATGCGCTACCATTACACAGCCTTTACAAAACGCAATAAAATCGTCTATCTGCTTTTCAAATGGCAATGCATCTCTTACCATAGACTCTGTAATAGATGTCAGTTCTGTTATATTTTTCGGTATTGACGTGTTGGGATTTACGAAGCTTGACCATCTGTCAATTATCTCACCGTTTAAAATTTTAACAGCACCTATCTCAATTATTTTACATTTATTTTTATCAAGACCTGTAGTCTCTATATCAAAAACGACAAACGGTGAGTCGACTGTTTCATCGGTAATATCGTACACTATCTTTTTTGTATCGTCTACAAGATAGCCCTCAACGCCGTAAATAACCTTTATTTTTTCATTATTATCCGATGCGTGCATTGCGTTAGGATATGCCTGTACAACACCATGGTCTGTCAAGGCTATTGCCTTATGCCCCCAGTATATGGCACGTTCTATCAAGTCCTCCGCAGAGCTTACAGCGTCCATTTGCGACATCTGAGTATGCAAATGCAGTTCTACTCGCTTGACCTCGGCATTGTCCTTTCTTACGGGCGGTGATTCTATTTCAGCAATATCATTTGCAAACAACACCGCCTCTTTTGCATAATCATCATATTTGACAGTTCCCCGACATACTACGTATAAGCCGCCTTTTTTCAGTGACTTTTTAATAGGCGGAAACAGCGTATTGAACTTCTCGTCGTTCTCACCCTTGTCAACGAACGCTTTAACTGTAATGGCAGAGTTGCCATCGGTTATATCGAATGTAACAATGTGCATTTCCTTGCCTGTTTTTGTCTTTATTTCACGCTCGTCCGCATCAAAAATACGCCCCGACACCGTTACTCTGCCCGAGTTCTCTGTTACTGATGCTATAGATACAACTTCACTGTCCTTTATTTTCTTGCCTAAAAGCATAATATCAGCACATACAACTTTTCCGATAACCGACGGTTTCTCTTTTGGTCTTTTCTCACTGTCGGTATGGGGGTTAAAATTATACACGCAGACATTCTTTTCTTTTAAATACCTCGTGTCCGTAACGAGTTCTACCTCTACGTTCCCTAATTTTGACTGTATATGCTCAGTTGCAAGTTTTTTTATTACATCGCTAAGCTCATTTACAAGCTCAAGCCGTATACTGTTTTGTGTTTTTGATACGACTAAATTTGCTATACTCAGCTTGTCCACAGTGCCGTTTCCGGAACTACCGAAAACTGTACTAAACTCAATCATTTATGCTACCTCTCGCATTATATCTCAAAATCAAGGCACGAACGCAGTGCAGTGTAGGGCCTTACATACGTATCTGCTACATATACGTGGTCGGGATGAGATGCATAAGCCTTTAATGCATCAGCACTATCAAAGGTTGAATTAAGCATTAAATCAGCCGTAGATGTCTCTAAGCCCTCTGTCTCAACTTGTATTTCCGTAAGACCTGGGATTTTGCCTTTAAGACTTTCCAGACCTGTTTTTATGTTCTTTTTAACTTCTGCCTTTTCTGCTCCGCTTAATTCTTCTTTTAAAGTCCAAAGTATAATATGCTTTACCATTTTTCATTCTCCTCTATATTTATGTACGCCAAACTGAGCCGTCTCCGGCTCAGTCTGCGCAATTTTCAATTAGCAGCAAGAGCTGTTAGAGCAACCGCAGTCATTGCCATTACCGCAGCAGCATACCAAAAGGATTATGATTAAAATCCAAATCCAGTCACAGCCGTTGTTATTGTTTCCGAATAAACACATACTGTCTTACCTCCTTTTCTGAATTGTACTATATACTATTCAGAACAAAGAGAATGTGTTACATCATTTCATTTTTTCATCAAGCTCGGTAAATATATACGTTCCATCCTC
This sequence comes from Clostridiales bacterium, assembly GCA_029226065.1. Lineage (GTDB taxonomy): Bacteria > Bacillota > Clostridia > UBA1381 > UBA1381 > Ornithomonoglobus. The sequence continues at coordinate 23,166 of JAQXXM010000039.1, read as the reverse complement.
CGACTTTGTGAAATACACAAAGCACACAGGCTTTCCCATTCTCAACACTGTCGATGTCCAGCCTTTACCATGTACTGATATCGGCGAATATGAACAATCGGGGTAATTGGAATTAACGTATTTGTCCATCTCCTCGTGCTGAGCCTTAAATCTGTATTTGTTAAAAGGGCCTTTACCCGACACTGCCGAGTATATAGCCGCCGCTGCTGCTGTTGCAAGCATTATTTTCTTGCCTGTTTTATTTTTGCTCATATAACATATCCTTTCTGCCGTGTCATTACGGCTGACTTTTTAATCGCCAATTTCGTGATACTGTGCATATATATCACGTTTTGGAACATTCCTGTCAACTGCCGTTGCCTTTATTGCATCTTTTTGAGTCATACCATCATTGATATACGCATCAACGTGTTTTCTAACCGTCATATCCTGCCAGAACACACCATCATCATTGCGTATATCCGATGCACCCTCAATAACGAGTACATACTCACCCCGCGGTGACTTTTCACTGTATAAATCAATCGCACCGCTAATTGTTGTGCGTATTATCTCCTCATGAAGCTTTGTAAGCTCACGTGCAAGTGCTATTTTCCTCTCACCGCCCAGATATTCCTGCATATCCTTTAATGTAGTGAGAAGTTTATGCGGTGCTTCGTAAAATATAAGAGTGTGAGTATCGTTTTTGATATTCTCCAAATGCTCGTATCTGTTGCGTTTATTCGTTGATAAAAAGCCTTCAAAAGCATATCTTGATGCAGAAAGCCCTGACAGTATCAACGCATTAATACCTGCAACAGGTCCGGGTATTGATGTTACATCTATTTCGTTTTCAATAGCAAGCCTTACTAAATCCTCGCCGGGGTCTGAAATTGCAGGTGTACCTGCATCAGACACCTGAGCAACATTCTTACCATCAAGGAGCAGACTTATTATATACTCACCCTTCGATTTTTTGTTATGCTCATGATAGCTTGTAAGCGGCTTTGATATTCCGAAATGATTTAACAACTGCAATGTACGTCTTGTATCCTCTGCGGCAATTATATCCACCTCGTTCAATATTTCAAGACATCGGTTTGAAATATCACCAAGGTTGCCTATGGGCGTTGCACACAAATAGAGAATTCCTTTATTATCTGCCATAAATTTCATCAATCTCCTTTGTATATCCGCCGTCCTCATCATACACGTACAGCGTCGGCATTATCTTTAAGTCACTTTTTGCTGATTTTATACCGCAAACAAGCACAAGGTTTGCTTCTTTTCCGAATGTTGGCGCTACAAGCCTCATTTCCTTAGGCTCGACTTTATATCTGCTCATAAGCGTAAATATTTCAGCTAAGCGTGACGGACGATGTACCATAAACAATTTCCCGTGTGGTTTTAGAAGTTCGGACGATACACGTATCACGTCCTCTAAAGTACATTTTATTTCATGACGTGATATAGTTTTTGCATCAGTGCTGTTTACAATTCCCGAACCTGTACGCATATATGGCGGATTTACTGTAACCGCATCGTATACGCTTTTTGAATATATCTCCGTTGCAGACTTTAAATCCGCACATTTAACGTCGATTTTGTTCTCTAAAGCATTGTATTTGACGCTTCTTTGTGCCATATCCGCCATCTGCGGTTGAATTTCCAATGCATCAATATGCGATGCCTTGGATTTTTTCGACAACAGCAACGGAATTATACCTGTGCCTGTACACAAGTCCATCACTCTGCCAAAAGCGGATTTTGCAAAATCTGATAGCAACACTGCATCTATCCCAAACCGAAATCCGTCATTTTTCTGTATTATGTAATAACCGTTTTGTAAATCGTCAAGAGTTTCGTTAATTTCCATTGTTTTCTATAACAGCAAAGCTTATTTCACCCTTTGCGGCTATTTGTCCGTCAACTGTCGCCTCAACGTTTGCTTTTCCCATACCGTGACGGTATGTAACAAGGTCTGCTTTTAGCTCCAATGTATCGCCCGGCACTACCTGTCTGCGGAATTTAAAGTTGTTTATGCCTGTAAACACGCCAAGCTTGCCCTTATTTTCTTCCATACCCAACAGAAGCACTGCACCTACCTGCGCCAAAGCCTCACATATTAAAACACCCGGCATTATTGGGTTTCCCGGGAAATGCCCCTGGAAAAACGGCTCATTTACCGTTACGTTTTTAATACCCTTTATGCTCTTTCCCTCTTCTAACTCCACAATTTTGTCCACCAACAAAAACGGGTATCTGTGCGGAAGTATTTTTTGAATATCAATATTGTTCATCATAGTTTTTTCTCTCCTTTTATTAAAAATATATTATATTGACATAAAAACGTCAATTGATAACTTATAACTATTCCTTGATATATGCCTTCTTGTGATATATATGTGTCGGATCAGTAGTCTTATCAATGTTGTCTAACGCAATTCCTGACCCTTTTACAACACACTCTCCTATATCGTCAGCTAAATAGCATTTCACGCCTATCTCCTCTGCAATACGCTCATTAAGTCCATAGAGCAACGAGCCGCCGCCTGTCATAACTATTCCGTCAAGGATAATATCGCCCTGAAGCTCGGGCGGAGTTTCGTCAAGAACCTCACGTACACGCTCTGTTATATTAAACACAAATTCCTCAAATATATTGCACATATCATTCGATGACACAACCACTTTTTTCGGAAATCCCGTAACCGAGCAAATGCCCTTTGCCTCGCAAAGTATCTCCTTATCACGTCTTTTTACTCCTGCGACTGTGCGTTTGAGCTTCTCTGCCGTCACAACTCCGATACGGAGCTTCATCTCACGGCGCATATATCGTATTATTTCCTCTGTAACCTCATCGCCTGCAATCTTCAGCGAACGGCTTACTACCACACCGCCTAACGACATAACCGCAATATCTGTAGTACCGCCGCCTATGTCAATCACCATACAACCGTGAGGCCGCCATATTTTACAGCCTGCTCCTAACGCCGCCGCAACAGGCTCTTCTATAACATAAATATCTTTTGCTCCTACCTCTCGTGCCGCATCTATAACCGCACGCTGTTCTACGTCGGTAACGCCTGACGGCACACACATCATTATTCTCGGTCTGCCCGGGGATCGGTTTATTACGCTTTTTATAAGTCTGCGTATCATTTCAAGTGCAAGCGTATAATCGGATATAACTCCGTCACGGAGCGGATGTACCGCCTTAATATTCGGCGGTGTCCTGCCGAGCATCTTGCTTGCAGAAGCCCCGACACCTACTACTTTATTGGTGTCCGTATTCACAGCAATCACCGTAGGCTCCGTCAATACGATGCCCCTGTCCTTTATGTACACAAGCGTCGTTGCCGTTCCCAAATCTATACTAATATCGTTTGCGAACATATAATTGTTCTCCTCGCTTACATAACTTCACTGTTATTTATTAACATCTTTTTTCTGTGAGATGCACAGAATGTATAACAAAATCCGTCTATATATTTTTCCATCGCCGCAACTACGGTTTCAGGCTTGAGGTTGTATTCATTACCGCACGCAACAGTCATTTTCAGTGTCAGAATACCATCTGTGAAATCCAACGATTGAATATCAAATATATACGGTCTTATATCGGAGTCCTTGATACCGCTTTTTGTCTTTTTCGGTACAACAAGCTCTTTTTCCGACAATAACTCTTTTGCATCACAAAATCCGTTACATTCAACCTCTGTAATATACTCTGCACGGTTGATTTTTGTCAGGTCTATCTCTTTGCCCTCAACACGTCTTACAGCGTATACAGTAAATCCCGGCGGCATAGAGCGGTTAAGCTCGTCTTTTATCTCGTTCTCTGAAAGTTCGGTGACAAAACCAACCTTCATATATTCGCTCTCGCTTGTAACGCATACAGGCAACGGCTGTGCAATTGTCATTACAGGATGCGGATTAAATCCTTGTGAAAACTCAAAATTTAATGCTGAACGTCTCACAGCTCTGTGAAAGCAACGTACAAAATCAAGGTGCGATATAAATTTTACTCTGTCATCACGTCCGTATTTTACAATGTATTTAGCCATTTACAGCACCTCGTTTTTCCGTACAAACACCCGTTTTAAATCTGTTTGCACCGCAATTTGAACATTCCAATCTGCAATGGGGCGTTGTTGAGGCTTTCTTTGCCTTTTCATTTTCGTTTATCAGAAATTCCTTTGTCACGCCAACATCAATGTGATCCCAAGGCAAAACCTCGTCATACGAACGCTCACGTGCTGTATAAAAATCAGGATCAATACCTGTTTCGGAAAATGCCTGCATCCATTTGTCAAAATCAAAGAACTCGCCCCAGCCGTCAAACTTACAGCCTAACTCAACAGCTCTGATAATTGACTTGCAAAGTCGTCTGTCACCTCTTGCAAATACACCCTCAAGATAGCTTGTCTCATTATCGTGATAAGTATAGCGTATACGTTTTGATGGAATAGAGTCCTTAATAAGCTTTTGCTTACGTATAAGCTCCTCACGTGAGTCCATACCTATCCACTGAAAAGCCGTAAATGGCTTTGGCACAAATGATGATGTACTTACTGTGATATTTATATTCTTTGCCCTCTCCTCTTTGGGAATGTCAAAATACACGCCTAATACCTTACCTGCAAGGTCTGCAATTCCCACTACGTCTGTGTCCGTCTCCGTCGGCAGACCTATCATAAAGTACAGCTTTACATTCGTCCAGCCACCGTTAAAGAGGAGCTTTGTCGATGATAGGATATTATCCTCGGTTATGTTCTTGTTTATAACGTCACGGAGTCTTTGTGTACCTGCCTCGGGTGCAAATGTTATGCCTGATTTACGAACCTTCTGCACCTTTTCCATAAGCTCTAATGAGAAATTATCTATTCTCAATGACGGCAATGATAATCCGATTTTCTTTTCCTCTGTTATCTTGAGCAAGCCGTCTGCAAGACACTGCAAACCGCTAAAGTCACTTGTAGAAAGTGATGAAAGCGAAATCTCGTCAAATCCGCTCTTTGAAAGCAAACTATCGGCAAGAGAAAGCAGTGTTTCGGGCTTTCTCTCTCTTAAAGGTCTGTATATATATCCCGCCTGACAAAATCTACAGCCACGCATACAGCCACGCATTACCTCAAGCATTACTCTGTCATGAACAACCTCGCCATACGGTACTATAATAGTATCGGGAGCATACGTTGCATCAAAGTCTTTCATAACACATTTTAAAATAGTCTTGGGTGCGTTGGGATTATTGGGAGTAATAGACTTAACTGTTCCGTTTTCGTTATACTCCACATCATAAAATGACGGTACGTATATACCATCTACTTTTACAAGTCGTTCCAAAAGCTCCTTTTTGCTCTTTTTGCCCTCTTTTTTCCATGCCTTAATTACATCTATAGTTTCGTGTACCTGTTCTTCACCTTCGCCAAGCATAAAGAAATCAAATATGTCTGCAATAGGCTCTGCGTTATATGCACAGGGGCCTCCGCCGTACACTAACGGATACTCCTCCCCTCTCTCCTCCGCCAAAACAGGAACATTGGCAAGCTTTAACATATTAACAATATTTGAATATGAAAGCTCATACTGTAATGTAAAGCCTAAAATGTCAAAGTGCGTTACTTCATCGCCTGTCTCAAGTGCAAAAAGCGGCATATTATGCTTAATCATTTCCTGCTCCATATCGTCCCATGGTGCAAAGACACGTTCACAATAGGTATCAGAACGTGTATTGAGTGTGTGATATATTATTTTCAGTCCCAGATGCGACATTGCAATTTCATAGACATCAGGGAAACAAAATCCGAAACGTATATCAACGGTTTTTGGGTCCTTTATTACTGCGTTAAGCTCACCGCCTGTATATCTCGTAGGCTTAGTAACTCTTGACAATATTTTATCCTTTAATGTAATCATTCTTCTGTTATTTCCTTTTTCTTGAATAAGTCTGTAATTCTCTCTATCAGTTCAGGTGCATAATCGACAAGCTTTTCGGCAATATTTGAGCCGTCATTTGTTGATACAAAACGTACACTTCCCATTTTTGTTATTACTAAAAAGCCCTCAGGCTTAACAGTCGCACCTGCACCGACACCGCCGCCAAACAGGTTATTGCCTGCCGTATTTGTTTCCTTGAACTCACAGCCTCCGCCACCGACACCGAATGACACTCTTGACATAGGTATTATCATTGTTCCGTCAGGTGCTGTCACTGTTTCACCGAGTATACTCTCTGATGTGAACATACCGTCAAGTGAATTGATAGTGCTTTCTATTAGCTCTTTAATGGGATTTGCCATTTTTTATTTCTCCTCTCTTTTTCAAAAGTGGCAAGGCACGCCTTAGTGCAAGAAATGCCAAGCCTAAAACATTGTGTATTCTTGTTTTTATTATGCACTGGAATTCGATAAATATTTGGGGTGCGGTAAAATCAGGCTGAAAATCAATCTGTATTCCGTTCATTTTAACGTTCCTCTCAAGAACGCCCACCGCATTATATAAAAACGCAGATGCACCGCCGTAAATGAGTGCCGTATTCATTGCATCGTCCGTTCCCACACACGCATCAATGGAAAAGCTTGCAAATCGAATAAGCTTCTTTGCTGTATACCCAACAACGTCTGTTATAAGACGTTTTATATCGTCGATGTTTTCTTTTATGAATTTTATAGCGTTAAGGGGCGATGTTTTTTCTTTTTTATCAGCCTTTTCTTCTTTTTGCACAGCATCTTTTTTTTCTTTTATTTTTCGCTTTTTTATAGTGATAAATCCGTATTTTACAATATAATCGTTTGTAAATTCACGGTTTTCATATTTTGCATACACCTTTATGCGGACAGGGATATGAAGAAGCAGTGCAATAAATGCAATGATAATTAATATTACACATAATGCACGCATAACTATTTCTCCCTTTCCTTTAGTTTTCCTCTGGTGTCTCCTCTATCACATCGTCAACTATTGCAAGCTGTTCACCTGTATCTGCAAGCTCAGGCATAGTATTTTTGAAATCAATCGGCGGCAAGTCACGTGGTGTACGCAATCCGAAACAGCGTAAAAATGTATCTGTTGTTTTATACAGCACAGGTCTTCCGGGTGCATCGAGTCTGCCCGCCTCCTCAATGAGTCCACGCTCATAGAGTCTGCTTACACATCCATCGGAATTTACTCCACGTACTTTCTCTATCATTCCCCTTGTTACGGGTTGTTTATACGCAATAATTGCCAAAGCTTCCATTGCCGCATTAGATAAGGGCTGATTACGCTGTTCGCCTAAAATCTCACGTATGTATTTATAATAATCGGGACGTGAAGAAATCTGATATCCGTCAGATATTTCGATTATTGTAAAGCCACGCTTGTCCCTGTCATATTCAGCTCTAAGCTCCTCTACTGCCTCTGTTACCTCGTCAACGGTCTTATCAAGCACCACTGCAAGCTTGGCGGTCTTTACACTTTCGCCCGCTGCGAATAATATACCCTCAATGGCATATTTTAAGTTTTCCATTTAATCTTGTCCTTTCAGTCCGTTCTTACCTACACTTATGACAAACTCTCTCTTATTATCGTCATAGTCTGCACATATCTGATTGAGCTTTATCATTTCAAGCAGAGCCATAAATGTTGCAATCATTTCAGGTCTTGAATCTTCTTCACGAAACAGCGACGAAAACTCAACCTTTTTATTGAGCTTTAAAACATTGTTTATCTTTACCACCATATCATCAACCGATACTTTTTCACGTCCTACTATACCGTAAAACGCACGTTTTTCAGGCTTAGACTTTCTTACACGGCGTTGCATTATACTGTTAAACGCATCAAGCAATGCGCTTGTTTCGTGGTTGATGCTGTATTCGGGAACAGGGAACTTTATAGGCTCCTCATCACGGAACACCATATATTTCGAGGAAAACTCGCTTTTACGCATTGATTGAGATGCTTCCTTGAATTTTTTATATTCATAAAGCCTTTGAGCAAGCTCCTCACGTGGGTCCTCCTCCTCTTCCTCCTCGTCTTTGGGAAGGAGCATTTTTGATTTTATGTACAAAAGCTGTGATGCAAGTATAATAAACTCACCTGTATTATCAAGCATCGACTTTTCTATCCCCGATATCGCTTCGAGATATTGGTCTGTTATCTCAACTATAGGGATATCCCATATATTAACCTTGTTCTTTTTTATAAGCGTCAAAAGCAAATCAAGAGGCCCCTCAAAGCTTTCAAGCTTGTATTTCATTTCCTCCATCATATCACCATCATTACAAGGGATTGAAGTCCCGAAAGCATCACATTGAATATAGCACTGACACCTGTGCCTATCAGTCTGTTAAATGTGCCTGTTGCTGATAGGAGTATCAGGATAAGGAAACTGTATCTTTCGTACTCCTGCACCTTGAAATATGCACGGTTTGACAGGAATATGCCTAAAACTCTTGATCCGTCAAGGGGCGGTATCGGAATAAAGTTAAACACCATAAAGCATAGGTTCAATGTCACAAATCGCATAACAAGATATCCTACACTGTACATTGCACCTGCCATTAAGCCTGTCTTATTTACGATTATAAAGTATATTCCGTATAAAAGCATTGCCAAAATTGCCAGCATGAAATTCATCAACGGGCCTGCAAGTGCCGTAATTGCCATGCCTTTTTTGGGGTCCTTATAGTATCTCGGATTAATTTGCACGGGCTTTGCCCAACCAAAGCCTGTAAATATCATTAAAATCGTACCCACCAAATCAAGGTGTGCAAGCGGATTTAATGTCATTCTGCCCTGCATTCTCGGCGTAGGGTCGCCAAGCTTTATTGATACAAAGCCATGTGCAAGCTCATGAAACATAAGAGCAATAAGTACCATAGGTACTGTAATGAGCGTATCTATTATATATTGCATTTTCTAACTACTGTCTCCTTTTTATAAATCAGTTAAATCTATCCATTTTCTATTATAACCTTTTTTGTCTCATTTGTAAAGTGAATTTGCAAAAATTATCTGTTAAAAAGAAAAAAAGCCCCAAAGTAACCGTGAGCTCGGACCGGAATTTCTACCTGGAAATCCAGGTGGGTCGCTTCCCGCAGGCTTTACAAGTCCACTGGCAGTCACTAACGTGAAAGGAGGCATGTGCGCCGCCTATCGGAGTAAGCATCCCGTAAAAATTGTGTTGGTAAAAAAAACAGTCCATACACGCGAAACCTCAGGGGGTTTTTTCATTCATAGTATACCACAGTATATGTTAAAATACAAGCGGTATTTCTTTACAATTGCATTACAATTTATTCACCTTTTGCGAATTCCTCGTCACGCTTTACAAACTCGTCAAATGCTCGCTCAAGCAAAGCTTCATCTTCGATTGGAACAAGCTCTGCTTCTTCGCTCTCGATATCGCCCTCGACTCTCATAATAAGCACCTCAAGATCGTCTGTCATTTCCTCTTCAGGTATGCACTCTGTCATAGCGAAGAATGTATTGTCCTCCATTTCAAATACATCAATAACCTCAAACTCGATTTCAACGCCGTTTTCATCCTCTAATAAGATAATATTGCTTTCCATTATATCATTGACTCCTTTCACAATAACTGTTTGGGAAAAGCTCCCGTCAGATTATGCATCCGTAAAAACGATATTGTACGCATATATGCAACGGGCATTTTTCAAAAACAGTTTTCATTGCTTATATAATTTACATATCCATTTTAATATATTTCACACCAAATGTCAACTATTATTTTTTCTTTGCATATACGTGTCAAGAATAAGGCACGCAGAAACGGTATCAATCACATCTTTGCGTTTTGAGCCGCGTGTGTTTGTTGCGTTTAGAAACTGTGCAGCACCCATTGTTGTGAGACGTTCGTCCACGAACTCTATTTTTCCGTCATATATTTCTTTGAGCCGTTCTGCAAACTCGTATGTTGCATCTGCACGAAAACCCTCTGTTCCGTCCATATTCTTAGGCATACCAATAACGATTTCCTCAGGCTTGTACTCCTTAATAATTTCCGCAAGCTCTGAATAAAGCTTTTTTCCGCCCGTATTTTTTACAGTTTTTACACCCTGCGATGTAATTCCCAACAAATCCGAAACTGCAACGCCCACTCTTGCATCTCCGTAATCAATACCCAGTATTCTCACAATCTCACTCCTTTTATGTCTTTAGTCTATTTTAACATAAATGTACTGATATTTCAAGCATTAATGAAAGAAAAAGGATTGACATTACTATAAAAAAATATTATAATACACATAAGGATAAATTTTCATTATTACACAGAGGAGAGTTGAAAGTCTTGGATAAAAAATTGCTTTTTATTTTCAATCCTAATTCAGGTAAAGGTAAAATAAAGAACGCACTTTTTGAAATAATAGATAAATTTACCGATAATGGGTATGATATTACACTATATCCTACAAAAAAGCCCGGTGATTGCGAAAAGCATGTAGAAGAAAGGGCAGAATCATACGACCTCATAGTAATATCGGGCGGTGACGGAACTCTTAACGAAGCCGTAAACGGTATGTTAAAGCTTGAGGAAGGGAAACGTGTGCCTATAGGCTACATTCCGTCAGGAACAATGAACGATTTTGCATCGACAAATAACATATCAGCTACACCTCTTGATGCTGTAGACGGAATAATAAATGGCAGATATATTAATTACGATGTCGGCTCCTTTAACGGCCGTCCGTTTATCTACGTTGCGGCTTTTGGTGCGTTTACGGACGTTTCGTATGCCACTCCGCAAACATATAAGAATATTTTAGGCCCTGCCGCATATTTTTTAGAGGGGATTAAAAGCCTGCCGAAAATAAAAGGAGTGCACACCGTAATAACAACCGATACAGGTGAGGTAATCGACACCACTGCGGCACTTGTGATGATTATGAATTCAACGAGTGTTGCTGGATTTACCTTTGGTGAATTTTATGACATTGATACAAGCGACGGCCTGTTTGAAATACTTGTTGTGCCTATGTCTGTAAATCTTCTTGATTTGCGTGCGATTATTACAGGCATTAAAAACGGCGAACGCAATATTAACGGAGCAAGTATGATTTGTGCCAAAAGTGCACGCATAGAAACCGATGAGTCGGTTAAATGGACACTTGACGGTGAATACGGCGGCGAATACTACAGTGTTGATTTTAATGTAAATCATAATGCAGTTGAATTTGTATGCAAAAGCAACAATAACGGAGGAAATTTTGAATAATGGATAATATAGCAATATCAATCACTGATGCGTTAATGAATTGGGGTATTCATCCGCAGATAATAACAGTTTTAATATCAATGATTCCACTTTTGGAGCTAAGAGGCAGTATACTTGTAGTAGGCGGGTTCTTGGGGCTTCCCTTTGTTCCTACTTACATTACGGCTGTAATCGGAAATATGATTCCGATACCATTTATATTGTTATTTATTGAATCCATATTTAATTGGATGAAATCGAAAGAAAAACTTAAAAAGATACCTCTGAAATTAGAGGAAAAGACAATGAAAAGGTCAAGCCAGATTGAAAAATACGGCTACTTCGGACTGTTACTGTTTGTTGGCATACCGTTGCCCGGCACAGGTGCATGGACAGGGGCACTCTTGGCAGTGCTTATGGGGCTTAACAAAAAGAAAAGTCTTTTGTATATCTTCTTCGGGGTACTTCTTGCAGGACTGATAATGACAATTTTGGCAGCATTAATTAGATTTGGACTTATTGCAGCATAAAAAAACCGGTGTCAATCGCTATAGCGGTCGACACCGGTTTTTTATAATAGGAAAATTTTATTCAATAAATCTTTATCAGACATTGATTTTGTGGCATTCTAAGCCTTTGAACGGTCTGTGCTAAATGCAACAGCCTCTTTTTTAGTTATTCCTTATCATTTTCTGGATATTTTCATCATACAAGAGCGGAGATATTTTATTTTAAGTCTTTTAGCCCTAATGCAAACTCGTCATTCTCTATATACTCTATAAGCTCATCTTCATTATCGGTCGCTAAATAAAGATTATGGCAACCCTCACGTATGAATTGTTCTTTCTCGCAGTGGTTTAAAAAATCTATTAAGCCGTCATAATAGTTATTTATATTATAAAATGCAATAGGCTTTTTGTGGCGTGCAAGCTGTTTCAGGGTTATAATCTCAAACAGCTCCTCAAGCGTTCCTATACCCCCCGGCACTACAACAAAAGCCTCCGCCTTATCCTCCATCAATTTTTTACGTTCACGCATAGAGTCAGTAAAAATCAATTCATCACATTTATCATATATTGCCTCGACAGTTTCCGTCTTAAAAAAATCTGGAATTATACCCGTTATCTTTGAGCCTGCCTTCTTAAAGCCACGTGCCGCCGCACCCATAAGTCCGTTTGCTCCTGCTCCGAACACAAGTTCATGTCCTCTTTGGGCGAGTTTATAGCTAAGTTGTTCTGTCAGTTCTATATAATTTTTATCTATCAGATCGCTTGCCGCACCAAATACACATATTTTCATTACAATTCTCCTTTCCGATTGTTTTATCTGATTAATAAGTACGCTGTATACACTGCATACATACATATCATAGTCAAGCCCTCACCACGATTGAGTTTTTTTGCAGTAAGACAAAAAATAAATCCTACAGCATTGGCCGCTACCATCGCAACTGCATCTATTACAGTTTCGTCCACTATCGCAATGGGGTGAATTGCAGATGACATACCTAACACAAATGCGATATTAAAAATATTTGATCCTACAACATTTCCTATTGCAATATCGCTCTGCCCTTTTTTCGCCGCAACTATGCTTGTAACAAGTTCGGGAAGTGACGTTCCTATTGCCACTACCGTTACACCTATAAAAGTTTCTGTCATTCTGAAAAAAACCGCGAGTGTCTTTGCACTCCATACAACAAATTGTCCGCCGCCGATTATTGCCGCAATACCGACAAATATAAAAATTATACTTTTTGCGGCTGACATAGGTTTTTCGTTGTTGTTTGATTTTTCACGATTTTTGATTGCGTTTCTTATAAGATATGCAATATAGGAGAGGAATATTACAGAAAGTATAGCTCCTTCAAGTCTCGAAACAACCTTTCCAGTAAATGCCATTACAGCAAGAAGCACCATAAGTGCAAGAGAAATCGGAAAATCTCGCTTTAAAACCTCTTTATCAACCAAAAAAGGAGTGATTAACGCACTTGCTCCCGCAACACACAGTATATTAAATATATTCGAGCCTACAAGGTTTGAGATGGCTATTTCATTACTGCCCTTTATGCCTGCAGTAATACTTACTGCCGCCTCAGGTGCAGACGTACCCATAGATACAATCGTTAAACCTATAACAACCGTCGGAACGCTCAACAGCTTTGCTATTGACACGCTGCCGTCTACAAATATATCCGACCCCTTAATTAACAGGACAAAACCTATAATAAGCACAGGTATAGGCACAAGTAATTCCATCCGTTTTTCTCCCTTACATTTCTTTTGATTTGTTGATACACGCTTGCATTGCTTTCATAACAGCGTTACGCATACCTTCCTCTTCAAGTACCGCTACAGCATCAATTGTTGTTCCGCCGGGCGAGCATACCATATCTTTAAGCTCTGCCGGATGTTTTTTTGTTTCAAGCACCATTTTAGCACTGCCCAAAACTGCCTGTGCCGCAAACGTATACGCCATATCACGGCTCATTCCGCCACGTACGGCGGCATCTGCCATTGCTTCGATAAACATAAATACATACGCAGGTGAAGAACCGCTTACTGCCGTTACTGCGTCCATAATGTTTTCCGACACACTTTGTGCTTTTCCTAAACAGTTAAAAATGTCTAAGACCGTCTGCATTTCTTCCTCTGTGACATTTTCGTTTGCACAGACTGCTGACATTCCCTCGCCTACAAGGGCGGGAGTGTTTGGCATAACACGTACAATTTTAGCCTGAGGATTGTCAAACATACCTGCAAGCTTGTCAAGTGTCTGCCCTGCCGCAATGGATACAAAAACAGTGTCATTTTTAGCTGTCGCCGTCAGTTCATCTATGACATATTCAATTACGTTAGGCTTAACACATAAAAATACGACATCTGAGTCTGTACATTCCAAATTATCCATAGAAATATTCACGCCAAACCTGTCACGTAAATCATTGAGCTTTTTCGTATCACGATCAGTGACAGTAATATCATCGGCACTGACAAAGCCTGATGATACCACACCTCCTATAATTGCGCCGCCCATATTGCCGGCACCTATAAATCCAAGTTTCATTTGTATTCCCTCTTTCTCATACTTATACGGCTACAGGTATTTTTACGTCAAGGTCGTGATACTTGTAGTTTTCCAAAGTGAAATCGTCACGTGTAAACTCGTAAAAATCTGTCTTGTCCGCAACATGCAAAATCGGTGCATCGTAAGGCTCATTACTGATAATCTTTTCAATTATAGGTATATGCCTGTCGTAAATATGCGCATCTGCTATAACGTGCACCAGCTCGCCCGGTTCAAGATTTGCCGTCTTTGCCATCATTATCAGTAATGCACTGTACTGTACAACATTCCAGTTATTTGCGGCAAGCATATCCTGAGAACGTTGATTGAGAATAGCATTGAGCTTGTTTCCTGTCACATTGAAAGTCATACTGTAGGCACAAGGGTATAAATTCATATCCTTTAAATCCTGATGCACATATATGTTTGTCATAATACGGCGTGATGCAGGATTGTTTTTTAAATCATATATAACCCTGTCTACCTGGTCAAACTCACCTTCAGGATACTGGTGCTTAACACCAAGCTGATACCCATAAGCTTTACCTATTGAGCCATTCTCATCTGCCCACGAATCCCATATATGCGAATGTAAGTCTTTTATATTATTCGACTTCTTTTGCCATATCCATAATATCTCGTCTACTGCACTTTTTAAATATGTGCGTCTTAGTGTCAGTATAGGAAACTCCTCAGCTAAATTATATCGGTTTACGATACCGAAACACTTTTTAGTGTGGGCACTAACTCCGTCCTCCCACTTCGGACGCACGTCAAGACCTTCGTCTGAAAAGCCATGATCTATTATGTCACGGCAATTTTTTATAAAAAGTTCATCAGCTTTACTCATAATTATATCCACAAACCCCTTTCACAATATAAGTGCTTATATCTCGCCTGCTTTTACTTTTTCAAGATACTCATCATACGTACACATTCTGTCAGTAATTGTTCCGTCATTATTTATTCTGATTATTCGGTTTGCAATAGTATTCATAAACTCGTGGTCGTGTGATGCAAAAATTACATTTCCCTTAAACGAAACAAGACCATTATTGACAGCCGTTATTGATTCAAGGTCGAGATGGTTTGTAGGCTGGTCAAGTATAAGAACGTTTGAGCCGTAGAGCATCATACGTGAAAGCATACAACGTACACGTTCTCCTCCCGACAGCACTCTCACTTCCTTAAACACATCATCGCCCGAGAATAACATTCTGCCAAGAAAACCACGTATATACGTTTCGTTCTGCGTTTCAAATCCGGGCTTTGAATACTGTCTTAGCCAGTCACACAGATTGAGTGTTGAGCCTTCAAAAAACTCATTGTTGTCTTTCGGGAAATAGCTTCTTGACGTACTTACGCCCCACTTTATTTCACCAAAATCCGGCTCGTCCTCCTCTGCAAGAATTTTCAGAAGTGCCGTTACTGCAAGCTCATTTTCACCAATTATTGCAATCTTGTCGCCGTGATTAAGCGTAAATGAAATATTTTCAAAAAGCTTTTCACCGTTTAGGCTCTTTGATATTTCACTGACTGTAAGTAAGTCCTTACCTGCCTCACGGTCCATTTCAAAGCCTACAAACGGATAACGCCTTGATGATGCGGGCATCTCGTTTACAGTGAGCTTATCAAGCATTTTCTTTCTGCTTGTTGCCTGCTTTGACTTTGATTTATTAGCCGAAAAACGTGCAATGAACGTTTCGAGCTCCTTTATCTTTTCCTCATTACGCTTATTCTGCTGTTTTATCATTTTCTGCACAAGCTGTGACGATTCATACCAAAATTCATAGTTGCCCACATACATCTTTATCTTTCCGTAGTCAATATCAACCATGTGTGTACAAACTACATTCAAGAAATATCTGTCATGCGATACTACTATTACTGTTCCGTCATAGTCCATCAAGAAGTCCTCAAGCCACTCAACAGCGTTTATGTCAAGATGGTTTGTAGGCTCGTCAAGCAAAATAATATCGGGATTGCCGAACAATGCCTGTGCCAAAAGAACCTTGACCTTTTCATTACCGCCCAATTCTGACATATTTGAATATAGTATGCTCTCCTCAAGACCTAAGCCCTGAATAAGCTTTGATGCATCAGATTCTGCCTCCCAGCCGTCCATTTCGGCAAATTCCGCTTCAAGCTCTGCCGCACGTAAACCGTCCTCGTCGGAAAAATCCTCCTTCATATACAGAGCATCTTTCTCTTTCATAATATCGTACAGTTTTTTGTTGCCCATAATAACCGTATCTAAAACTGTATATTGATCAAACTCAAAGTGGTCCTGCTTCAAAACTGACATACGGCAAGTAGACGGAATAGAAACCTCGCCTGTTGTAGAGTCGAGATCTCCTGAGAGAACCTTTAAAAATGTAGATTTACCTGCACCGTTTGCACCTATAACGCCGTAGCAGTTACCGGGTGTGAATTTCAAATCCACGTCCTTAAATAACGGCTGACCGTCAAAATTCACACTCAAATTTGTTACTGTAATCATATTTGCTCCTTTTTCTAAAACATTCTTATTCACGATATATTATACAGTATTTGTCATACTTTGTCAAGGACGTAAAAGAAACTGTAAATTAAGTCGTTAGATAATTCCTGCTGGGATGCGAAAAAATAGTGCAGAACGGACGAAAACCGCCGAATAGCAAAGCTATGAGGGTTATCACGAACTATACACGTGTATGTGAGTGACGGTTTTCGTTCGTAGTTTGACGGCATATATAAAAGAAAATCCACAAAATGGCGGATTTTCTCCAAAACAATTGTTTTAACAATGCTTTTAAGGGATAATATATACATAGATTTTTGCCGTCAAACGTTCGGTGCTGTTTTTTCACATTCCTTTTCCTATAACGGATTTATTACCGATAAGGCACTGTATTCTCTTTTAAAATGCTCCTTAAATCTATTCTCTACGTCCTCAAAGGTTACCGACTTATAGACGTCATAATAATCAAAATAGTCTACACCCATAAACAGATACTGCATAAATGTAGTTGATAAATCTTCAATATCGTTATACATCCTTATATATCTACCCCATACAACTTTTTTTGCTCGTTCATATTTATTATATGAAAGACCTGTCTTACTCAGTTTTTCAAGTTCGTCAAGGATAGTTTCATAAACCTCTTTCGGGTTTTTGGACTCACCGTCAAGACTTGTAAAGCCGTAATCGGGCTGTACGGTATAGTCTAACGAAAAAGTGCTGTTTATGAGATTTGACTCGTAAAGCTTTTTGTAAATATCCGAGCCTTTTGCAAACAGCATACGCATCAGAATACGCATTTCTATATCCTTTTTCAGAAGCTCTCTGCCTGAAAGATTAACATCATTATCCTTAAATCCCATCATAAACATAGGCGATGCAATTGCCATTTTTTTCTCAACATACTGCATCTTTATGTCCTTAGGCTCCTGCGGATAAATTTTCTTTATAGGCTCGGTAAACGGCTCATTTTTCTTTATGCCCGCCTCTATCACCTTTGATGCACTCTGTATATCTACGTTTCCTGCGATAACAAGCGACATATTTGACAGATTATAAAATGTGTTATAGCATTTATACAGATAATCCGCTGTAATGTGGCTTATGCTCTCAACCGTGCCTGCAATTTCTTTTTTTACGGGATGCTCTCTGTACAGGCAGTTTATGAAATTAAAGAACAGCTTCCAACCGGGATTATCGTCATACATACGTATTTCCTGTCCGATTATGCCCTGTTCCTTTTCGACAGTTTCATCGGTATAATAAGGGCTTTGCACATAGTCTAAAAGTGTGCTGAGGTTTTCTTCAAAGTTTGATGTTGACGAAACAAGGTATGCAGTTATATTAAACGATGTAAATGCATTAGCGTTTCCACCGTATTTTGAAAACTTGTCAAAAACATTACTTCCGTCAGGCTGGTCGAACATTTTATGCTCAAGATAGTGTGCGATACCGTCGGGAACGCATATAGGCTCTTTTTCACCGGGAACTACAAACTCAGAATCAACCGAGCCGTAACGTGTACCTAAAATAGCATACGTTCCGCTGTATTCAGGCTTTGGGATTATATATATACCCAACCCCGATTCGTGTCTGGCGCTATATAATTTTTCACCTGTATGTTTATCTTCTCTTATATCAAATTTAATCATTGTTTTCTGCTCCTTTTCCCGTAAGGAAATATACCGTATCAAGTTTTAATTTCTTGGCAACATTTGCCACATCTTCAACCGTCACCTTTTTAATTTCCGATATATATTCATCAAGAGTTCGGTTTGTAGCGGTTATTGAGTCTGACAAATAATATGTTGCCAACGCACGCTGGTCATCATAATACGCATTACAAGTGTTCACAATTGCATTGATGCTTGATGTAAATTCATGGTCTGAAATATTGCCCTGCTTTATTTCTTCAAGCTGCATCATAACCTCATCACGTGCTTTTTCAAAATTTTGAAATTCTATGCCTGCATTAACTATAAGCATACCCTTGAATTTTTCAAGCTGCGAGGATGCATAATAAGCAAGAGACAGTTTTTCTCTTACATTGTTAAACAGCTTTGAATGAGCACCTGCACCAAAAACGCTGTTAAACACAACAAGTGCATAATAATCAGCATCATCAGGCTTTATGCCCGTAATATATCCCATTGCCAGCTTGCCCTGCGTTACGTCCATAGCTTCCGTTACGTTATTAACCTCCGTGACATCTCTGTCTATTATCTGTGTTTTTGTTACCTCCGCCTTTTCAAAATTCAATTCTGATACATAGTCTGTTACTGCACTTACTGCCGTATTTATATCAGCATCACCGCAAACATATATATCTATTACAGACGATGTTATAATTGATTTATAATATTCATAAAGAGACTTCGGTGTTATTTGCGAAATTGTCGCCTTGTCGCCGTAGCGCATTATGGCAAAATCCGTACCACGTGCAGTTTCCTCCTGACAGCGTGATGATGCGTACTGACGTTTATCGTTTATAAACGCATCAATCCTGTCTAAAACGCCCTGACGTTCCTGCTCGACTATTTTTTCGTCAAATGCTCCGTCACAAACCTTCGGTTCAAAAACAACCGACATAAGAAGTCGCAAAAGCTCTGACAAAAGCTTTTCGCCGTTAGGAGTATATTTATCCGATATAGTTTCCGCATCAAAATATATGATATGGTCCTCACCCATTTTAAGCACTGTTGAACCCATTGTCGCACCGTACAGATTATCAAGAGAGGCTGCTATATCCTCACGTGACGGATACAGACGTGACGCACTCTTTAAAACAGCTGCTAAAAGCGTATCATACGATGCGTTTTTCTTAGTCAGCGGACGATGGATATAAATCCCCACCGAGGTTGTCTTAAGCTTTGTCATATTTATATAGTTTAGCTTAATATTTTCGTTTATTTGTATTTGTTTCATATTCTCCCTGCTTTCAAATTAAATTAGCCAACAAGCTCCTCCAAATCACGTAGCGTTACCCCTTTATGCATTGCCATATTTATACCGTTTGCAACAGTTTTTGACATACGCTTTATAACAGCATCAATGTCGTTTGTTGTTACCATAAGCGAACGCAATTCTTCAGGTATTTCCTCGCCGCCCAACAGTTCTGCCGCAATTACTGTAGGCACACCTATTGCTATTACCTTTACACCCAATGTTTCTTTATTCAGTCCGTTACGGTGGTTGCCCACACCGGAACCAGGTGCAATACCTGTATCGGCAATTTGAATACTTGACGTAACACGGTTTATATCGGCACCTGCAAGGGCATCAATAGCTATAATAACATCAGGCTTAACGTATTCGGTTACACCCTTAATTATTTCTGCTGTTTCTATACCCGTTGTACCCATAACTCCCGGTGCAATTGCCGACACACTGCTGTAGCTGTCGTCAAATACCTGCGGCATACACTTTTTTATATGTGCAGTTACGAGCAGTTTATCGACCGTTTCACCGCCCAATGCGTCGGGCGTTATTGCACGATTTCCCAACCCAATAACAAGTACGTTTTTACAGTTGCCGCACATTGCCCTTAAATCATCTGACAGCATCTTACACACCGACTCATAATCGTCCATACTGTTTTTCAGTTCCGGTGCGTCAATGGTAATATATCTTCCTATCATTTTATTAATTCTTTTAGCACCGTTCTCATTAATTACATCAACTACGGTGCGCTTTATGCTCCCATGTTCCATAGAAGAAAGTGTAACTCCCTCTATCTCCTTTGCTTCACCACGTGACAGCTCGTGTGCCTCAACTGCCATATCTGTTCTTATACCCATAATCAAAACTCCTTTAAAATATATTATATTTTAAAGTTTTCCTGTTTTAATTGTTTCTTATACAGGTATTTGTTTTATTTCCGCCAAGGCACGCTCGGCTATTTTTCCGTAGCGTTCCTGCTTTTTACGTATCCTCTCACTAAGCCCCGACACAATACCGAAGTTTGCGTTCATAGGCTGAAAATTTACGTTGCTTTCGTTTGATATATATATTGATAATGCACCTGTCACAGTTTTTGTGTTAAGTTCAGGCATCGGTTTTCCAAGTATATCGCACGCCATATTGTAGCCTGCCATAATACCGCTTGATGCAGATTCAACATAACCCTCAACGCCTGTAATCTGACCTGCAAAGTATACCTTATTATGTTTTTTCATACGGTAATACTTATCAAGAAGCTTCGGCGAATTGATAAAAGTGTTTCTGTGCATAACACCATAACGTACAAATTCTGCATTTTTAAGTCCGGGTATCATCGAAAACACACGTTTTTGCTCGCCCCATTTAAGATTTGTCTGAAATCCTACAAGATTGTAGAGAGTACCTGCACTGTTATCCTGTCGGAGCTGAACAACGGCATAAGCATCATCCTTACCAGTCTTTGGATTAATAAGTCCTACAGGCTTTAATGGTCCGAATGTAAGTGTCTGTGCTCCTCGTTTTGCCATTACCTCAACAGGCATACAGCCCTCAAACACTTTACTGTTTTCAAAATCCTTAAGCTGTGCCGTTTCGGCTGATATAAGCTCATTATAAAAGGCTGTGTATTCCTCCTCTGTCATAGGACAGTTTATGTAGTCGGCTGTGCCTTTATCATAGCGTGCCGCCTTAAATACCTTGTCATAATCAATACTTTCTGCCGTTACGATAGGTGCTGCCGCATCAAAAAATGACAGTCCGCTCTCTCCTGTAAGCTCCATAATAGTCTCCGACAAGCCCTCTGATGTCAAAGGGCCTGTGGCGATAATCGTATACTCATCTGGGTTTATTTGTGTTACCTCATCATTTATAATTTCAATATTGGGATGTGACTTTACCTTATCAGTTATAAACTGTGAAAACTCATCTCTGTCTACTGCCAACGCACCGCCTGCCGGTACACGGCTCACGTCTGCCGCCTGCATCATAACAGAATTAAAGTGACGCATTTCCTCTTTTAATAATCCGCAAGCATTTTCAACACGGTCAGCCTTTAATGAGTTGGAGCATACAAGCTCGGCAAAGTTTTCGCTTTTATGTGCCGGGGAATATTTCTTCGGTTTCATTTCGTATAGCCTGACGTTTATTCCACGCTCTGCAAGCTGCAGTGATGCCTCACACCCTGCAAGACCTGCACCTATAACTTTTACTGTTTCTATAACCAACATCTCCATTCTGCCATATTAATGCAAGCTTATTTGCCTGTCCAGCCACACTTTTCGTTATAGCAATAAACTTTAGCACCTCTGCCGTTTTTCTGAAGCAAAAGTCCGCCGCAATTGGGGCATTTTCTGTCCGCTAAGGGTTTATCCCACACCATAAAGTCGCATTTGGGCCACTTCTCACAGCCATAATATGTTCTTCCTCGTTTTGACTGCTTTGCAAGAATTTCTCCTCCGCACTTTGGACATTTTGCTCCTGTTGTGACACGTATTGCCATAGTGTTTTTACATTCAGGGTAACCCGGGCATGCTAAAAACTTACCGAATTTGCTGACTTTATATACCATATTCCGTCCGCATTTGTCACAAATAACGTCCGATACCTTATCCTTTATCTCTACCTTTGCCACAGTTTTATGTGCCTCTTCAAGATTTTCCTCAAATGGCGGATAAAATTCGCTCAAAACTGTTACATAATTGACTTTTCCTGCCTCAACGTCATCAAGCTCCTGCTCCATATTTGCGGTGAACTCAACGTCAACTATATCCTTAAAGCTCTGTTTCATTATATCTGTCGTAACATTGCCAAGCTCTGTAGGAATAAGCTGTTTTTTAACACGCTGAACATAGCCTCGTGATACTATTGTAGAAATAGTCGGAGCATAAGTTGACGGTCTGCCTATACCGTTTTCCTCAAGTTCACGTATTAACGAAGCGTCTGTAAACCGTGCAGGAGGCTGTGTAAAGTGCTGTTTGCTCTCTGATTTTTGCAAAGACAGTTCCTCTTTGGGCGATAGTTTCGGCAGTATCTTTGGCTTTTCTTCCTTTTTATCCTGAGACTCGACGTAGACTGTCATATAGCCCTTAAATATAACCTCTGAACCGTTTGCACGGAAGGTATGTCCTTTTGCATCAATCTGTGCTGTTGTTACTCTGTATTGTGCGCTTTCCATCTGACTTGCCGCAAAACGCTCCCATATAAGCTTATACAGCTTATACTGGTCCGTTGTAAGCTTGTCTTTTATATCATCAGGGCGGATACGTATAGATGTCGGACGGATAGCCTCGTGTGCATCCTGAGCACTTTTTTTCGCCTTGAACTGTCTGCGGCACACATTTTCACTGCCGTATTCCTCTTTCAAAAATACATTTGCCTCACTGAGTGCATCGTCTGATATTCTTAATGAGTCGGTACGCATATACGTTATAAGACCGACTGTGCCGAATTTACCGCCAAGATTTATACCCTCGTACAAAGC
>JAQXXM010000038.1 GCA_029226065.1 Clostridiales bacterium | reverse complement strand
CCGTAGTATAACGGATCTTTTACAGTTTCACGGGCTTGTTCAAGTGTAACGCCCTTCTTCTTTCTTAGCTCTGCAAATAATTCTGCAAACTCCTCGTTTCCGCAAGACGGATCGATTATCTCAATTCCTGCAATATCAATGCCCTCATCATTTGCAATTGCATTGATTTTGTCTGCATTGCCTAAAAGTATAGTTTTCGCATATCCCTCTGCCTTTACAATTGAAGCGGCTTTTATAGTTCTAAGCTCTTCACCCTCGGCAAGGACAATAGTTTTAAGATCTGATTTTGCCTTTGACTTTAATCCGTCAATAAATGTACCCATTTTTTAAAAAATCTCCTTTGTAAAATATTTATGAAATAATTATACACCAATAAAATAGAAATTTCAAGGTCTATCAAGAAATTTATGTATAAAAATGTGAATTACGTATAAATATTCACTGCTCCCATACCGCATATAACCTCAATTTGACGTTCACCCTCTTGAGATACGTATTGCTTCGGCAAGACAGCGGAGTTGAGAGTTACAGTGCCGATACCGCATTTTGAGTTGATTTTATATCCGTTTTTAATATGTTCGGGGTGCAGGTCTATTGTGCCGTATCCGCAGTCTATATTTATATAAGACGATTTTGCCCGTATACGTGCATTGCCGTGACTTACGGCTATTCTAAGCCTCTGCGATACTGTGTCCGCCTCAACCGTAGCATTTTTTATAAAAAAAAATATATGCTCGCACGATGTTTTACACATTTCTAAAACTCCGTCCGTAATATTTATCAATACAGTATAAAAGATACTCTGATAGGGGATTGTGATTGTTGTGTTTGCGTATTTTGTGTGTTGCGGGTCGCTTACTACGTACCAAACGTCATCCTTTTCATATACAAGATGATCAAGACAGTCGCTTTTTACCGAAAAATCTGTGCCGTAAACAATCTCAAATTCACCGCCCGAAAGTGTCAGACTAATTGATTTTACCATATGTTTCCTCCTCGTATATATTATATAGTATATCACACTATTTCAGAAGGTCAAGGGTTTTACATAATTTTTTGGATTTACTACTTGAAAAAAAGGCAAAAATATGATATACTTATTCAGTTGTATATAAACATTAATAAAACAAAGGAGTGTTTTTGATGTCAGGTCATTCAAAATGGAGTACCATCAAAAGAAAAAAAGGTGCTAATGATGCACAGCGTGCAAAGATATTCACAAAGATAGCGCGTGAAATCATAGTTGCGGTAAAGGCAGGCGGACCTGATCCGGCCAACAATTCAAGCTTAAAGGACGTTATTGCAAAGGCTCGTGCAAACAATATGCCTAACGATAACATTAACCGTACAATAAAAAAGGCGGCAGGCGAGACGGGCGGTGCTGATTATGAGGCAATCGTCTATGAGGGCTACGGTCCAAACGGTGTGGCGGTCATTGTCGAAACATTGACGGATAACAGAAACAGAACAGCCGCTGATGTACGTGCCGCATTCTCAAAATACGGCGGTAATTTAGGCACAACAGGCTGTGTAAGCTTTATGTTTGATAATAAGGGTATTATCATAATTGAAAATGAGGACGGCGAGCTTGACGAGGACGAGGTTACAATGGACGCACTTGAGGCCGGTGCTGTTGATGTCACGATTGAGGATGGTGTGATTGAGATTGAGACAGAGCCGTTAGAGGTAGGTGCTGTTCGTGAGGCACTTGAGGGCAAGTACACGATTGCATCGGCACAGGCATCACAGGTACCTCAGACAACAACTATTCTTGAGGATGAAAAAGCAATTGCTAATATGCGTAAGCTTCTTGACACACTTGAGGATCATGACGATGTACAGGAAGTATATCATTCATGGGAGGAGCCTGAAGAGGACTAATAATAGGGGATGTGAAAAAACAGCACCGATCGTTTGACGGCAAATCTATCTAAATTTTAATATAGATAAATATAAAAAGCTGTTAAAACAGTTATTTTTGAAGAAATCTGATGTTTTCAGATTTCTTTTTATATATGCCGTCAAACTACGAACGAAAACCGAGCAGTAGGGACTATCCAATCAAACATCGCTTATGCTCGTTTTCTTGGAGCCCCCTTGCATAGGTGTCGTTTGCCAAATCAAAGATTTGGACTCCACCGCACACTTGAGTACCCGCGTACACTGCGTGATAACCCTCATAGCCTTGCTATTCGGCGGTTTTCGTCCGTTCTGCACTATTTTTTCGCATCCCCTTAGAAACTTATTCGACTTTTTTTACAGCCCTTTTTTACTTATTAAGAACTATCATCTTAATTAGTGCTAAGTTTTCACGCAGATAAGATGGAATAATGCTGTGCCATGGCGTTGATGCACTAAGATGCTTTACAGATAAGCCTTGGATTTTTGCAAGTGCGTTGGCACGGTATATGTGAAAAGTGTTCGTTATAAATACAGATGATTTTCTTTGCAAGTCACCGTTGGTGATATTGTTTGCATACTTAAAATTTTCAGTGGTTGAGGTTGATGATGATTCCTCTATTATCCGAGCGGGATTTATGCCTTTTTCTGTAAGATATGTTTTCATTGCAGTGGATTCGGGAATGTCCTCGTTTCTGCCCATACCGCCCGTTACTATTATAGTGCAGTCGGTGTTGCGGTTGGCGTATTCTACAGCTTTATCCAAACGTCTTATTAGCATTTCAGTCGGCTCGGTGCCGTTGATACCGCAGCCTAATACTACAAGATAATCCTCATCATACAAGGCAGTGTCAAGTCTGCCGTAGAAGAATAAGAACGACGAACTTATAACAGCTAATATACACATAAGACATAGTGCTGCCCATATCAGCTTAAACAGCGGATATAGGAAAAGTCTTTTTATAACTTTCATAAATACGGCAATTAATATAAGGACAAGCCCTAACAAAACAGTCAGATATGTACCTGCGGTCTGTGCATTATTGAATAAAAGAGCAACTCCGTTTGACAGTATTGGTATACCGAAAAGTGCAGAAATAGCTGATAATATACCTGTAGTCATATAATCCCTCCGTAAAAATTATAAAATAATTATATATAATTTTTTTCGGATAGTCAATATTATGGCTGAAAAATAAATAAATTGTTCATATTTTATTAATTTATTTGAATTTTTGCGAGAAGTGTGTTATGATATAATAAATGCATTAAGGATACCAAACCCTGATGGGTTTGTAATTGATGCATTTATTGATATCGGTGTGAAGCAAAGCAGATAAGCTGCTTTGCATTTATGATATATATAATATTATGGTAAGGAGTAGGGGTATGGACTACAATTATGTTCGTATGCGAAATGCGTTAAGTAAAGGTGATTATACAAAAGCAGAAGAATACAAATTGCTGTATGAGGCAGGAAAAATTCAGAAAAGGCCTCTTGGTTTGCTCAACTATGTTATAGCAATACTCTTATGCGTGTCTGTGCTGTTAGGTGTATATATTCTCCATTCGGAGCAAAAAGTGACTGAAAATACGACTGTATCGGAGACAGAGGTGGTAAAATGATAGTAACCTGGGTTAGTAAGGCAGGAGGCAGACCTGTGAACGGAGACACTGTAGGCAAAACACGCAAAAATGGTATTGTATGCGTGGCTGTTGCTGATGGGCTTGGCAGTGAGATAGCATCGGAGATGGCTGTGAATACGGTGATTAATGAGTTTGAAAACAACCCCGCTTTTTCAGAGGAGCGTATAAAAGAATACATAAACAGTGCTAACGAAAAAATCGCAGGATATGCGATGACAGACCCCGAACTTCTGCATATATCAAGCACAATTGCGGTGCTTCTCATTAAAGGTAAGAAAGCGATATGGGCAAACGTGGGCGATAGCCGCTTGTACAGGTTTTACGATGGTATGATTGCAGAGGTATCTGAGGACCATTCAATGGCATTTTTAGATTTTGTAAACGGTTCTATAGAATACGGCGATATAAGAACAGACAGTAACAGAAATAAGCTTACAAGTGCTTTGGGTGTATCAATGGACGGAATTAATGTATCAAACATAATTCCACTTGATGCTCAAACGAGTTTTTTGATTTGTACCGACGGGTTGTGGGAGTATATTACAGAGGACGAAATGGAGGACATACTTGGTAAATCCTGCGATGCACGTCAATGGCTTCGGTCGATGACAGAACTGCGTGAGGAGAAGGCAAGGGAAAAAAGTGATAATTTTTCCGCAGTTGTTGTTGCAATGTAAAATACATAAAATATTCTATCCGGATAATAATAAGCAAGTGAAAGCTTGCTACAGAGTGGGGCTGATGTATTTAGCGCAGACCGTTCAAAGGCTTGAAATGGCATACTGGTTCAAAACCACATTTTTTGCCAATTTTCGCATTTAATGCCTTTGAACTATCCGCGAAACTCACCCTCGACGTACCTATGTACGCCGTCGGGCAAGGTGAAATGTGTATAAATCCACATTACACTTCGTTTCGCAAATTCTGCATCTAAATCCATTCAGCCCCACAAGGGGCTGCTCTATTTAGCGCAGATTCTTGTGGTAAGAAATGAATTTAGATGCAGGGAATGATTTTATGGGTAGTTTTACGGCGGTGATACAGCTCGTAGTTACAGTTATAGCCGGAATGTATTTTTTTACACGGTTAAAAACAGAGAATGAATATGAAAGACAGTTCAAGTCCGAGTATAAGGCTGATGCTGAACAGTTAAATAAAATGAGACATATCCATCTTAGTGAGCCGATGACCGAAATGGTGCGACCGACAAGTACCGACGAGGTGTTGGGACAGGAGGATGGTATTCGTGCGTTGCGTGCCGCACTGTGGGGTAAAAATCCTCAGCACGTTATAATATACGGACCGCCCGGAGTGGGAAAAACTGCGGCGGCAAGAGTAATTCTTGAAGAAGTCAAAAAAAGCCCTATGACGCCGTTTATGAAAGATGCGCCGTTTATCGAAGCGGACGCTTCAATTATGCGTTGTGATGAACGGGGCTTTACAGATCCGCTTATAGGCTCTGTTCACGACCCTATATATCAGGGCTCGGGCTCTTTCGGGCAAAACGGTATACCGCAGCCTATGCCGGGGGCAGTTACAAGAGCACACGGCGGAGTTTTATTCCTTGACGAGATAGGCGAATTGCCAAACGAACAGCTTAATAAACTTTTAAAGGTGCTTGAGGATAGGCGTGTACTTTTGGAAAGCTCGTATTACAGATCATCAAACAAGAAAATGCCGACATATATACGTGATATATTTGAAAACGGACTTCCTGCTGATTTCAGACTTATTGGTGCAACGACTGCGCCACCCGATAAAATTCCCGAAGCTGTAAGATCGAGATGCGTGGAAATATATTTTAAGGCTCTTGCTCGTAGCGAAGTGGTAAGGATAGTGTATGAGGCATCAATCCGTTGCGGTATAGCATTGGAAAACGGCGTAAAGGAATGTATAGGAGATTATGCACAAAACGGACGTGATGCTGTGAAAATTTTACAATCCGCATCAAATGTTGCAAAAATGGAGGGGAGAAGGACAGTTACACTGGAGGATGCACGTTGGATAATCGAGATGTCACGATACGAAAAAAGGCGTGACGATTATTTAAAAGACGGCGGGAAAATTATAGATATATCAATTATTAAGCCTCAAAACTAAAAAAATATATAAAAATTTGTTATATTTGCAAAAAAAATACTTGAAAATTCGTTAAGAATGTAGTATAATGTTATGTGTACAGTTGAAATTTGTGCTTTCACAATGGAGATAAAGACATATAAAAGTCGGAGGTTAATAAAAATGATAAGCAAAGCATTCCAAAACATTGTTGTACAGATGGCTGAAGTGTTTCCGAAAAAATTCGGTATTGCCGATTCCCAAGGTCTTGTCCTTGCAAACAATGGCTCAGAGCCAAGCGAGGAGATAATAGAGGTACTTGTCAATGCGGCATCGAATAATGACAAGTTACTTTTTAAGGACGGATATACAATTCGCTCAATGTCGAATAAGCCTTATGCTGAGTATGTTGTATATGTTGAGGGTACGGATGAAACTGCAAAGTATTGCTGTAATGCTGTTGTTGTTGCGGCAAACAATGTGCGTCATTATTATGACGAAAAATATGATAAGACAAACTTTATCCAGAACATCATTTTTGATAATCTTATTTCCTTTGACGTGCATCAGAAAGCACGTGAATTGCACGTTGACTGCGATGTGCCAAGAGCTGTATTTTATATCAAGGTTACAGGGACGGGCGAGAGCAGTATATATGAAGTAATAAGAAATATGTATCCTGACAAGGAGCATGATTTTGTTATAAGTGTTGATTCAAATAATATTGTGCTAATAAAGGAGCTTAAAGAGACTGTTACAACAGACGAGCTTGAACGTATAGCAAAACAAATTCTCGATACTGCAAGCTCGGAGATACTTTATCCTCTTTCAATAGGTATGTCAAACGTTGCCACAAATATTGATGAGCTCAACAACTCATATAAAGAAGCTCAGATAGCAATTGAGGTCGGAAAGGTTTTTGAAGAAGAAAAGAACATACTAAGTTACGACAATCTCGGAATAGGACGTCTTATTTATCAGCTTCCGATTAAGCTGTGTGAGCTGTTCTTAAAAGAGGTATTTAAAAAGGGTGACATCACATCACTTGATGATGAAACGATACTTACGATTAACAAGTTCTTTGAAAATGACCTGAACGTGAGTGAAACATCGAGACAATTGTTCGTTCACAGAAATACTCTTGTGTACAGACTTGAAAAGATATATAAGCTCACAGGTCTGGATTTAAGAAAGTTTGATCAGGCAATAATCTTCAAGGTAGCAATGATGGTGCATAAGTACCTGATATCAAACCCAATGAAAATCTGATTTGAGATAATATTGAATTTGTACTACATTGGCTGTCGCAAGGCGTTTACTGTTTTGAGACAGCCTTTTAAAATATGAGGTGTGTTGATTTGAAATCGTTTTTAAAGATTATAATAACAGCGTCGGTGACAGCGGCAGTAACATTTAGTGCAACATCGGTTTTCTATATGTCAAGACAGTCGGAGACTACGGGGCTTGATTTGAGCTCAAGAGAACTTAAGGCTAAGATTGATTCAATAAACACATATATAGACAATAATTATTTATATGATGATGTTGATTATGACAAGGCAAATACGGCGGCGGTAAAAGCGTATGTAGAATCACTTGAGGAGCCGTACACACATTACTATTCCAAGGATGAATTTGAAAGATACACAAGCAGTGTCGAAGAAAGCTATGTGGGTATAGGTATAATCATATCGGCGGACGTTGAGGCGGATAAGCTTGTGGTTATTTCTCCGATTAAGGGCTCGCCTGCGTATGAAATGGGCATAAAACCAGGTGATTATATAATTGCCGTTGACCAAGAGAAGTTCAATTCAAGTCAAATGAATGATTGCGTGTCCAAAATCAAAGGCGGTAAAGAGGGAACGAGCGTAACGATTACTGTGGAGCGTGGCGGTGAAACAAAAGACTATAATATAGAACGCAGAGAAATCATTGAAAATTCCGTGCGTTATGAAATGCTTGATGACAACATAGGCTATGTTGCCATTTCAAGCTTTAATACTAACACAGGTACATCAAAGGAAAATACGTATACCGAGTTTAAAAATGCAATTGAAAGCCTTACTTCAGACGGTATGGAAAAGCTTATAATAGACGTCAGGGATAATCCCGGGGGAGTGCTTAATGTAGTGTGTCAGATTGCTGATTATCTGTTACCGAAAGGCGTAATTACGTATACCGAGACACGTAAGGGCGAAAAGAAAGAATACAAGTCCGACGAAAAATGTATTGACGTGCCTATTGCTATGTTGATTAACGGCTCAAGTGCCAGTGCATCTGAAATTTTAGCAGGTGCATTAAAAGACTATGATCGTGCTGTCATAGTCGGACAAACAAGCTATGGAAAGGGAATTGTGCAGAATGTATTTCCATTTTCAGATGGCTCGGGTATGTCAATGACCGTTTCTAAGTATTTTACTCCCAACGGCACATCTATTCACGGAGTTGGGGTAGAGCCTGATGTAGAGGCAGAGTTGCCTGATGAATACGCTGACAGTTTAGTTTCTCAGGTGCCAAGAGATAAAGACACACAGCTCAAAAAAGCAATAGAGCTACTAAATAATAAGTAAGACACGAAAGGGGATAACTGCTATGGCAATGTCACAACGCAGGTGGAAATTAGAACAGGAGCGTAAACGGCGTGAACGGTTAAGGCGTGCAAGACGACGCAGAAATTGTGCAATAGTAGTGCTGTTGATGGCTGTTGTTGCAGTGATTGCGATAGTAATATTAAACTCAAACGGCACAAACAGAAAAGCCAGTCCGACACCTGCTCAATCGGCACAAAATAACGCTGTATCGGACACTACAGTGGTAAATGATCCGTATAAGACAAACCGTAGCGAGGAGGATATAAAAGCATCATTTTACTCTGAAAGTGCCTTTGCGGGTAATGCGTTGGCAGAGACTATAGGAATGTACGGTTTATTAAAGGATACAGATTTCTATGCAGGTGTAAATGTTGATTTGGAAAATGTGTACACCATTACAACACAGGGCAGTACAACCTCTGTTTCAGAGCAGTTTAAAAGCCGACGTTTTAACAAGATATTCCTCTCGTTTGGCGAAAATGAATTAAAAACCTTAAAAAAGAGTGAGTTTAAGAAGTCATATAAAAAGTTTATTGAGAAGATACAGGAATACCAGCCTAATGCAAGGATATATCTGTTTGCCATACCGCCTGTTACTGCAAAGGCATCAGAGCAAAACAAAGATATAACAATGGAAAAAATAACGGATTTTAATCAGGCTATACTTTCTCTTGCAGTCGACAATGAAATCTATTATATAGATTCAGTTGATGCGTTGGGTGACAATAAGGGGTATTTGCCCAAGGGCGTGTCTGTTGACGGTATAAATCTCAATAAAGACGCTGTTATAGATTTATTGTATTATGCAAGCAGGGAGGCATATATCCCATCTGCGGAGGATTTGACGGAGCTGTCAGCAGACGATGATACGGAGGATGATGAAGATGCGGATGATGAAGCAAAGACAACCGCAAAACCTGCCGAGACGGATAAAGCATCACCGTCTCCATCGCCGACCGTAAATGTGTTTAAGGACTCCAAAACTGATACGAAAAACAGAAAGGGGAACGAATAATGAAAAAATATTTAAAACTCATTCCTCTGCTCGTGATTTTGATATTAGCAGGCTGTGGTAAAAAAGACGAAATAGTCAGCTCCGAGCTTTCTCAGGCACTGATTGATGCAAATCTGTTCTGCGAACAATTGACGGTGATTGATAATGATAATGCCGAAAAAAGATATTCGCTTAATTCAAAGGACTACAGCGAGCTTACTGCGGCTGTAGGAACTGTATCAACGTGCGACGAATTTGCAATAATTAAGACGGGAAACACCGATGCTGTTGTAAAAGATATTAACGAATATCTTGAATTAAAGCGTGAGCGTTACGAAAAATACAGACCTGATGAAACATATAAACTTAATGCTCCCATTATAGAGGTTTATAATGATGCCGTTATGTTGATTGTAACGTCCGATACCGATAGGGCAATGAAAGTGTATCAGGAATATTTGAAGAAGGGATAATATGATGTATGTATGTAGCATACTGTAAAAAATGCAATCATTTTTCATATCTTACTCGAACAAGTAATTATTGCAAAGAATGTAAACAACTGATTATAAAGCCTGATATATCAGTTGAAGAATTTGCCAAAATGTCGCTAAATGAGCGGTACAAGCTTGCGTATAAGCTGACAAACGAAGAATAAAAAACAGGGGCTGTTGCATTTAGCGCAGATCGTTCAAAGGCATAAAACACCATAAAATCAATGTTTGATAAAGAATTATTGAATAAAATTGATGTTGAAATCCGCATTGTTTGCGGATTTCTTGCATTTAATGCCTTTGAACTATTTGCGAAACTCACCCTCGGAGTACACACGTACGCCGTCGGGCAAGGTGGAATGCGTATAAATCCGCATTTCACTTCGTTTCGCAAATTCTGCATCTAAATCCATTCAGCCCCACAAGGTGCTGTTGCTAACGCAACAAACCCATTTATATTAAACAGCCAGAATTGGCTGGAGTTGTTTGTTTTCCAACGCCATTTCTATTGTGGCGTTCAGCTTTGAAAAATCTGCAATAAGCGAATTTGGCTTATGTATGCAGTCGTCCTGAGCAAAGGGGATAAAGAAACAATGCTTTCTTGACAGCAATCGCCCTATATTCTCTGCAGCGTTGCCGAGCCCGTCATTTGTTGATACACCTATGATAAGCGGGCGTTTGTTCCGTAGATGTGCTTTTGCGGCAAGCGTTACGGACGAGTCGGCGACTGCGTGTGACAGCTTAGCAAGCGTGTTGCCTGTGCAGGGAAGTATAACGAGTGCATCAAGCATTTTTTTTGGGCCTATAGGCTCTGTTTCGTATACAGTATGGAGTATCTTATTACCGCAAATTAATTCAAGCTGATTTCTGAAATCTATACACGTTCCGAACCGTGTATCGGTTGAATATGCGGTTTCACTCATTATCGGGATTATATTTGCGCCTGTTTTTTGCAGTTCCTTTGCAGCCTCGAGTGATTTTTTGAATGTACAGAATGAACCGCACATTGCGAAACCTATTGTTTTGTTTGCCAGTTCCATTTTCTATACCTCCTCTCGTAGCATATTTGTTATTGTATCCTTGATGATTATCCCTGCTGTAACAGGTGCGACACGTCCCGGCAATGATAATGCCCATACTACATGAAGTCCAAGCTCTTTTGCCGCCTCAAAATCCACACCGCCCGGCTTTGATGCGAGGTCGATAATGAGCGTGTCACGACGCATTTTGCATAGCTCTGCCTCACCTAAAATCAATGCAGGAACAGTGTTAAAGATTATATCAAACTCATCAAGACGTGACTTGGCTTCGCTTACGGATAGGGGAACGTATCCATGCCCTTCTATAAGTGCAAGATCAGCGTACTTTCTGGCAGATACGTATGTTTTAGCACCTAATGCATCAAGAGATTTTGCGAGCATTTTACCCACCTTGCCGTATCCTAATACGAGACATTTACTGTTGTGCAGTGTTATTGGTGTTTCAGATATGGCAATTTCTATTGCACCCTCTGCGGTGGGAACAGCGTTTCTTATGGCAAGTTCATCACGTAGCATATAATCCTTATGCTTAATTCCCTTTTTTGTCAATGTATCCGACATACCGGGACTAATACATCCGCCAAAAACAAGCGAAAGGGGATTAAGATTATTTATAAGGAACTCTACACTTATCTTTTTATCAATATATGGTGTGTTTATGTATATTCCGTCAAATGACACAGGTACGGGAAGTATAATAATATCGCTGTCAAGTGCGGCTTTTATATCTATGGTATTATGGACGGTTTGTGGTATGCTGTCCATATTAAATCCGTATACATTAACAAAAAATCCATCATTATAAAGTTCGGTTGCCACAGTCAGCTGACGCAAATCGCCGCCGATTACAGAAACAGTTTTAAACATATATATGCACTCCTCTCGGTTAGAAAAATCATTTTCATAACGTATATTATGCATAAAAACGAGTATTTGACAATAGAAAAAGTAATGACTCATCAACAACCTGCCCCCAATCTTGGGTGCAAAAAATGTACGTTTTTTTTGAACAAGCAAAATTGTTCACTCAAAACGAGCAATTTCCTATGTTATAAAAAGTCACTATCGTGACTGTCGTTTCGCTTTACTGCACTCCAATAGATATTTCCCTGATAGAAAAAACTGCCGTAATACTACAGCAGTTTTTTTACGTATTTACGGCACTGTGGATGCGAACACTTTGTATGACATAGCATTACAACGGACTTAGGTTTAATTCATCAAGTGTAATATTACATAGTATAACAGATTTGCCACTTTCTAAGGAGTCGATTATAACACTGTCGCGTTTAATGCGTGGGTAAAGAGGTGCATATCCCGAATATTTAAGTAACGTCTGTGCCTCGCCTAATGTAAGCCCCATACCAAAACAAAGTGCAATCAACTTGTCTCTTGATGGGATTTTTAATCCTGAGAAAATCTGATATGCATAGTTGGTTTGAATGTTTGACTTTTTAATTACTTCCGATTTAGATAGATTTTTTTCACAAAGTACTGCGTTCAGATAATCGGATATGGGTTTTTTGATCATTTCACCATCGGTTTTTCGTAGGTATTCATCTAAGTTGCTGTTTTTTAATATCTTTAATAATTCGTCTGTTTATAATTTCATCTTGACCACCTCTACAAAATATGATAATATAAATTTATTAAATTGTCAATAGGGTGATACAAATGAATAAGTTATTGGATTACATTGAAATATCTTCATTAAATGAAACTACCTCCATTGTACAAAGGGGCAGTAATATTTACGTAGAAAAAAAGGTACCGATAGAATTGACGTATATTTATAAGACTTTGATTAGTAATCGCAACAAACATATTTCGTATATTGTTGATATTTTCGAGTATGAGGATGTTACGGTGGTCGTTGAGGAGTTTATAGAAGGAGAAACACTTTCAGATATACTTGATATACAAGGTACGTTGGATGAAGTGCGTACAAAAAATATCATAGGACAGTTATGTGATGGTTTGTTGTTTTTACATAATCATAATATTATACATCGTGATATAAATCCAAATAATATCATGATAAGAAAAGATGGTACTGTTATAATTATTGATTTTGATATTTCAAGAAGTGTCCGTAAAGGTGCTACGAGTGACACTGCTGTTCTCGGTACAGTTGGATATGCAGCACCTGAACAATTTGGTTTTTCACAGTCTGATATACGTACTGATATATATGCAGTAGGAGTTTTAGCGAATGTGATGCTAACAGGAAAAATGCCTAATGAAAAGCTGTATGGAGGAAAACTCGGAAAAAGTATCAGCAAAGCTACCGCAATAGATGCGCGGATGCGTTATAAAAACATATCAAGTTTTAAGCACGCATTTACAAATGAGCCAGATGAAAACACGAAAAAGCTTATAAAAGCTTTACGATATATTCCGGGTTTTAGGACATGGAAAGTTTGGAAAATGATCGTTGCGATAATTATGTATCTGACATATATACCCTTAATGGTTTTGTTTATGACATGGGCGACAAATGTGCGGGATGCTTTGATAATTGCATTGAGTGAAATAATGATGTTTGTAATTCCGTTTGTATTATTGACAAATCTTTGCGGAGTAAGTCGCCATTTAGCTCATAGACCGATAGCAGCATTTGTAGTAGCTGTTATTGTTTCAGCAATAGTATTCGTGGTAGGCACCTGTATATTTTCAAGTTTTCTGTAAAATTTTCAAATATTATGCCAGCAGCATAACACAAACTCCATAACACTGTGTATAATTAAACTTAGAAAAGAACCTTTTCGTAGTGGAAATCCACAAGGAGTAATGCAAGGAATTATTTGCTTGATTATTCCTTGTAAAAATGATATTATACTAGAAAAGTGGAATGGAGGGGATTGATATTGTGTGAGTGATACAGATGCCTTAAATGATGTATACAAAGAGATTGCGGATTTAATCGGTTATGATAATGCAATGATACTGTATACGTATTTTAAAGGCCAACAGATTACGTTTCCTGTCAAACTTTTTAAGCCGGAGCGTATTCAGGATATAATCAAAAAGCGATATGACGGGACAAATGCTAAGGAATTGGCAAGAACTTACGGTTATTCAGAACGATGGATAAAAGAATTAATAAGGAAAGGATAAAATCAAAATGGGGCTTTTAGACAAAGTAGTAGATAAGGCGGTAGAGAAATATACTAAGAAAGAGACAATCAGAATTTCTTGTGAACAAATGGCTGAAATTGTTCGTGAGGAGTTTATTAAAGGTGCAGATGAGGAATTCCTTAGGAAAGTTTCAAAAACTGCAAAGGGAGGCGGCGTTATTACTCAGAAAAATCTGGAATCAAAAAACGAAAGATACACGCTGCATGTGGGATGTATACAGGCTGGCGTTGCGTTTGGCAGAAGAAAGGTTGTTTGGATACAGGACAATCAAGCTAATAAGTTTTATCAGCTTGACAAAGACAGAAATTGGAAGAAGTTCTACAAAGCCGTTGATTCGGATGTGAAAATGGAAAGAGTTAATAGGAACAGATTATAAAATAATATAAATATTATAAATAAAAGGGGAAGAAAACACTATGAAGAAAAAATTTTTTGCTGGAGTTGTAACAGGTGCGATGGTCTTCGGAACGATCGGAGTATTTGCAGGACAGTATATTGCAACAGATAACCCATTCCCAATTCAGCTAAATGGCTCAAATGTATCAATGGAAGGATATAATATTGATGGCAGTACTTATTTTAAGTTAAGAGATATTGCTGATACAGTTGGCGGATTCAGTGTTGATTTTAACAACAATACAATACAACTCTCCAAAGATGGCTATGTATATGATCAAGGAACGGCTGTGGCCACTTCGATAAATTGGCAAGATATGGTTGGCAGCTATGAAGGTGACCTTTTAAATGTTATATACCTTGATAATGTAAATGGTAAACCATATCTTAATCTGGCAACATATAGAGGAGGAGATGATGTATCGGGAGAATTAACCGTACTTGATGACGGTTCGCTGTTCTACTTTAATGGCGGTACACGTTCATTTACATTGAAATTCATTGACTCGAATACAATCGAATTAGTTGAAGATACGTGGGGCATGCAATTGCAGGGTACGTATGTGAGATTTGATTACTAAATTGTGTTTCAAAGAGGGGTATGAAGAAACACTGAGAATTTAATATAAAATGGGGGTGCTGCAAATGAGCATTTTTGATATGCTCATTTGCACCCTCTAATTCGGTGCGAGCTTTTTATTTTTTAAGA
Source organism: Clostridiales bacterium (assembly GCA_029226065.1). GTDB lineage: Bacteria > Bacillota > Clostridia > UBA1381 > UBA1381 > Ornithomonoglobus. Next base: position 11,366 of record JAQXXM010000038.1, on the reverse strand, counting down.
AAAGTGTCACCCATCATTGACAATTCAACACATTGACAATTCAACAAATGGTAAAACTACTTGATTTATTGCTCTCATTGGTGTATAATTAATCTGCTTTCTTTAGTATTTTTTTCGTTTTATTTATTATACCATGAAAGCAGAAATGACTCAACCCTTTATTAGGATTTGAGTCATTTCTTTTTTGTTACAAGGTCTGCTTAATGCAACAGCCCTTCAAAATGATTGTTAACGCTTTTGGATGATTATCTATATAAATATATAGATTTGCCGTCAAACGGTCGGTGCTGTTTTTTTACATCACCCTTTATTTAAGACGGTTTTCATAGTCCTCAACCATCTTCTTAACCATCTGACCACCGATTGAACCAGCCTGCTTTGAAGTAAGGTCACCGTTGTAACCCTCTTTCAAAGTCACGCCAACTTCATTGGCAGCCTCCATCTTAAACTGTTCCATTGCCTTCTTAGCTTCAGGTACTTTTAGCATTTCTTTTCGCCTCCTTTAAATCAAAATCCTACTCTCTATTTAAATTGTGTGTCGAATTGTATCGACTACGGTAGTATTTTGTGCAGTGCGAAAAATAATATGCTATGCAATTTTTTGAAAAATTTTAAATTACAGTAAATTCATCGTCCTTAACGTCAACCGTAATGCTGTCGCCCGATTTTATTTCGCCGTCAATAATCTTTTCGGACAGCATATCCTCGATTTTGCTCTGAATTGCACGTCTTAACGGTCTTGCACCATAAAGCTTATCAAATCCTTCATCTGCAATCTTTGTAATTGCATCGTCGCTGAAGCTGACGGTAATCTCATTTTCAGCAAGACGCTCAGACAGGGAATTAAGCATTAGCTTAGCAATCTCTTTTGTCTCATTTTCCGTCAAACGGTCAAAGACAATTATCTCATCAATTCTGTTAATAAACTCAGGTTTAAACGAACGTTTTACTTCTGCCATAACCTTATTGCGGATTTCCTCGTTTTCGTTGCTGTCAGATGCAGTTGCAAATCCGAGTTTAGACGAGCCTGTTCCCAATATTTCGTTTGCACCAAGATTTGATGTCATTATAATAATTGTGTTTTTAAAATCAACACGTCTGCCTTGAGCATCTGTAAGGATACCATCATCAAGTATCTGGAGCATGATATTAAACACATCAGGATGTGCCTTTTCTATCTCGTCAAAGAGTATTACGGAATACGGTGACTTCCTGATTTTTTCGGTAAGCTGACCGCCGTCCTCAAATCCAACGTATCCCGGAGGCGAGCCGATGAACTTAGATACGGCGTGCTTTTCCATATACTCGGACATATCAACTCTTATAAGAGAATTTTCCGAACCAAACATAGCTTCAGCTAATGCCTTTGAAAGTTCCGTCTTGCCGACACCTGTAGGACCTAAGAATAGGAATGAGCCTATCGGACGTTTCGGATCTTTCAGTCCTGCACGACCACGCTTTATAGCCTTTGCAACTGCCGATACTGCCGAATTTTGACCTATTACACGCTCATGAAGTATGCTTTCAAGCTTCTTAAGCTTATCCATTTCCTCTTCTTTGATTTTTGATGCAGGAACACCTGTCCAATTTGACAAAATATTGGCAATATCCTCTTCGGTAACTACAAGCTTAGCTGTACTTCCTGTGCCTTTCCATGCCTCTTTAAGCTTTGCAACCTCGTCTGAAACTGCTTTTTCCTCATCACGAAGCTTTGCGGCTTTTTCATATTCCTGGGCATTTACAGCCTCTTCACGTTCGCTCTTTAACCTCTCAAGTTCTTTTTCTTTCTCCTTTAAATCGGGTGGAGCAATCTGTGATGACAGCTGTTTTTTAGACGATGCTTCATCTACAAGGTCGATAGCCTTATCGGGCAAAAATCTGTCCGTAATATATCTGTATGACATCTTAGCGGCAGCTGTCAGCGCCTCGTCTGTAATCGTCACACCATGATGTGCCTCATACTTATCACGTATACCCTTTAATATTTCGATTGTTTCCTCCACCGTCGGCTCACCAACCGTTACAGGCTGGAAACGTCTTTCAAGGGCGGCGTCTTTTTCAATATATTTCTTGTACTCTTTGAGCGTTGTTGCACCGATAATCTGCAATTCGCCACGGGCAAGAAACGGTTTTAAAATATTAGATGCATCATGCGAACCTTCAGCACTTCCTGCGCCAACAATAGTATGAAACTCATCAACGAAAAGTATAACGTTTTTCGCGGCAATGACTTCGTTTATTACTTTTTTAAGACGTTCCTCAAATTCACCTCTGTATTTTGCTCCCGCAATCATTGCGGACAAATCAACCGATACAAGTCTTTTTGTTTTGAGCTTTTCAGGTACATCTCCCGATGCAATTTTTTCAGCCAAACCTTCGGCTACCGCTGTTTTACCAACACCCGGCTCACCTATAAGACACGGATTGTTCTTTGTACGTCTTGACAAAATCTGAATTACACGATCAATTTCGTTTGTTCTGCCGATTACGGGGTCAAACTTATTATCACGGGCAAGTGCAGTGAAATCTCTGCCGTATTCGTCAAGAGTCGGTGTATCTGTATTTCCACCACCGTTTGAGCCTTGATGAGCGCCGTTTTTCTGGAAATCGTTTATTCCCTCGTTGAGTGCTGAAACGATATCTCCGTATGCATCATTAATATTAACGCCCAATGCCGTAAGGACCTTTACGCCCACGCTTTCTCCGTCACGAAGTATAGCCATAAGAATATGCTCTGTACCGATATAGCTGTTGCCCATATTTCGTGCCTCAATGGCAGACAATTGCAAAATACGCTTTGTTCTCGGTGTCAATGCAAGTTCAGTTTGCATATCAAGTGCTTCTGTACTGCCTGTAAGTTCCTTTATCTTCTCAACTGTATTATCGTATGTCACGCCGTATTTTTCCAATAATTTTGCGGCTACGCCCGAGCCTTCTTTTACAAGTCCTGCAACAAGATGCTCAGAACCGATATATCCATGTCCCAATGTACAAGCTGTATCATGGGCATCGCTTATAGCAATCCTTGCTCTCTCTGTAAAATTTGAAAATAGCATAATTATCCCTCCTGTTATCCGCTTATAAATTCTCCTTTATAAGCTCTGCTCTTTTTTTATCACGCTCATTCGGTGACAGTCCGCCATTCCCTGAAATTACCGATGGCGCTGTTTTAATCATAAGTTCAAGCGGTGTCATTTTACCGTCACATTTGATTATTCCCATATTCTGTCCCAGCATAACATCCGAAAGCATTGTTTTTGCCTCTTTTGAAGTTATCTTCACTGCATATTTTAATATACCGTATGAACGCATAAGCTTATCCTTAAGATCATCTGAATGATTTTTAAGGAGCATATCTCTTGCTTGCTTTTCCATATCGCAAATCTTATCTGTCACGCTTTTTAGCTTCTCTATTGTCTCTCTTTCGCTCAAGCCCATTGTAATGCTGTTTGAAATCTGATACAACGCACCCTCAGCATCAGTTCCCTCGCCGTAAAGACCTCTTACTGCGATGCCCATACCTGAAAACGACTGTACCACACGTGATATATTTCCTGTCATAACCAATGCGGGTAGGTGCATCATAACGCTTGCACGCATACCTGTTCCGGCGTTAGTCGGACATGCTGTAAGATATCCGAATTTTTCGTTAAAGGCGTATGAGAGCGACTCCTCCATAACATCATCAACCTTATCGGCAAGGTCATAGGCTTCCTCTAAACAATAACCGCCTTTTATAATCTGCAATCTGATATGGTCCTCCTCCATAAGCATAATGCTCATAGTCTTATCGTTGTTGACAAGCACTGCACCGTCAGGATTGTTTATCATCTGCGGACTTATCAAATGCTCCTCAGTCATTGCCGTTTTCTCACTCTCTGTCATTTCGTTTAGCTTGTAGAGCTTAAAATCTTTAGAGAGTGTCGAGTTGCTTTTAAGAATAGAGTCACAAATAGTCTGTGTCACCTTTTTCTTGTCGTCTTTTCCCAATGTTGCAGGGAACGGTGTTTTGTCAATATTACGTGCAAGCCGTACACGTGTTGATATAACAATACCGTCATTTAATTCATTATACCAAATCATTTTATTCCGCCCTCCTCAATTTGCTTAATCTCAGAATGAAGCTTTGCCGCCGTTTCATAATCTTCTGATGCAACCGCTTCTTTTAGCTTACGTCTTAACTCCTCAAGTCTGCGCTTTGCTTTAACTTCCGCACCCGATTTTGACGGGATTTTTCCTGTATGATTAGATGATGAGTGGATTTGTCTTAACACTCTTTGGGCACCTGTTTCAAATGTTTTATAGCATTCGGGACAACCGAATTTACCACTGCGGTTGAAATCGCTCCATCTGTATCCGCAAACAGGACAAGTTTTGCTTTCTTTTTGAGATGTGTTTACAGAAAACACATTATCAAATTCATCAAACATTCCTAATAGCTCTGAAAAAATATCCATTTTAATGCCTCCTAAACCTTATTATATTCAAACATTCAACTTTCAATGTTTTTTAGCAGATTTTTAAGTATGTCTGCTCTTACTCCGTCTTTGTCAGACGTTCTGTAAAGAGAAATATCCGATACTGCCTCCTGCATTATTTTGCCCTCTCTTGCAGTGATTGTACCGCAATCGTAAAGCTTTTTTATATATGCAAAAGCGTCATATTCCGATATTTTATCTCCTATGGGGGAATTATAATCAATTCTTCTTATTGTAACATATCCTCCGCCTCCTCTGCGTGATGTAACAACATACCCTTTGTCGGGGTTAAAACGTGTAGAGATTACGTAATTTATCTGTGACGGAACACATCCGAACACCTCCGCAAGCTCGTTACGCTGAATTTTCAACTCCTCGTCACGTTCCTGCTTCATAAGCTCTAATATAAACGCCTCAATTCTATCTGAAATACCCATTGCGTCACCTCCTTAGCTTTCTTGACTTTGACTTTCCTTGACCTTTAACTATATTATAGCACGTTTTTTAATTTTGTCAATAGCATATATTGTGTTTTTTATGTGAACTATTTATGAACATCACAAGGAAATGTATATATATTCCATTTTTTTGAAATTTTTTTGAAAAAACAGTGGTAATTTAAAAATAAATGTGTTATAATAGAGATATATGTGTTCCTTTAGGCATATAATGTAATTTTATCTATATTGACTTATTATATAACACGAGGTGAAACAATGAATATATTTGACAAAATTTTCGGTACGTATTCAGAACGTGAATTGAAAAAAGTCGAGCCTATAGCAAAAAAGGTTATGGACTTGGAGCCGGAAATAGAAAAGCTGTCCGATGCGGAGCTTAAAGCAAAAACGCCTGAATTTAAAAAGAGATACCAAAACGGCGAAACGCTTGATGAGCTTTTGCCTGAAGCTTTTGCGGTAATGCGTGAGGCGAGCTGGCGTGTACTTGGAATGAAGCACTTTTATGTACAGGTTATAGGCGGAGTTATTCTCCATCAAGGCAGAATTGCAGAAATGAAAACGGGTGAAGGTAAGACGCTTGTTTCTACACTTCCCGCATATCTTAACGCATTAACAGGCAAGGGCGTACATATCGTTACAGTCAACGATTACCTTGCTAAGCGTGACTCGGAATGGATGGGAAAGGTGTACCGTTTCCTTGGTATGTCCTGCGGTCTTATTGTTCACGACAAAGATAACAACGAACGCCGTGAGGCTTATGCTTGCGATATAACCTACGGAACGAATAACGAGCTTGGTTTTGACTATCTGCGTGATAATATGGTGGTCCGCAAAGAAGAAATGGTACAGCGTGGTCATAATTATGCAATCGTTGACGAGGTTGACTCAATCCTTATTGACGAAGCGAGAACACCGCTTATTATTTCGGGTATGGGCGAAAAGGCAAACGAGTTATATCAGGTTGCAGATATATTTGCAAAGAGAATAAAAAAGCTTGTTCTTACGGAGCAGGACGATAAACAGCTTGACACAGACGTTGATGCAGACTATATAGTAGATGAAAAAGCAAAGACTGCCACGCTTACAGAACGAGGCGTTAAAAAAGCCGAACAGGCATTCAATGTTGAAAACTTATCCGATCCTGAAAATATGAAGCTTTTGCATCATATTAATCAGGCACTGCACGCAAACGGTGTTATGCATCGTGATCAGCAGTATGTTGTAACCCCTGAAGGCGAGGTTATGATAGTTGACGAGTTCACAGGCAGAATTATGCCGGGCAGACGTTACAGCGACGGTCTGCATCAGGCTATTGAGGCAAAGGAAGGCGTTAAGGTTGAGCATGAAAGCAAAACTCTTGCAACGATAACTTTCCAGAACTTCTTCCGCCTGTACGGAAAGCTGTCAGGTATGACAGGTACAGCCCTTACAGAAGAAGAGGAATTTCAGCACATATACAAGCTTGATATTGTCGCTGTTCCGACAAACAAGCCTGTAATACGTAACGATATGCATGACAGCGTGTACAAAACAGAGGCAGGTAAATTTGCCGCAGTTATTGCACAGATAAAAGAATGTAACGAAAAAGGTCAGCCTGTCCTTGTCGGTACGGTAAATGTAGATAAATCGGAGGTATTGAGCAAGCTTCTTAAAAAAGCGGGAATAAAGCATAACGTCTTAAATGCAAAATACCACGAAAAAGAGGCAGAAATTATTGCACAGGCAGGTAAAAAAGGTGCTGTAACCATTGCCACGAATATGGCAGGACGTGGTACTGATATTATGCTTGGCGGTAATGCGGAATATCTTGCGAAACACGAAATGGCAAAGAGGGGCTTTACAGAGGAGCTTATTGCAGAGGCGACAGGCTTTGGCGAAACGGATAATGAGGATATCCTCAATGCACGTAAGGTATTTACAGAGCTTAACGACAAATTCAAAAAGGAAATACAACCCGAGCATGATGAGGTTATTGCGTTGGGCGGTCTGTTTATTATCGGTACGGAACGTCACGAGTCAAGACGTATTGATAACCAGCTGCGAGGCAGAGCAGGACGTCAGGGCGACCCCGGTGCATCGAAGTTCTTCCTTTCTCTTGATGACGATTTAATGCGTATATTCGGAAGTGAGCGAGTTAAGAATATGGTAAATGCACTCGGTCTTGAAGAGGATCAGCCCATTGAGGCAAAAATGCTTACCAACGCAATCGAAAATGCACAGAAAAACCTTGAAAGCCGTAACTTTGATTCTCGTAAACACGTATTGCAGTATGACGAGGTAATGAACGAGCAAAGAAAGATTATATATGCTCAACGTCAGAAAGTTCTTGACGGCGATGACTTGTCAGAAACAATCAAGGGTATGATAGAGCAGATTATAGACAGTGCTATAGACGATTATATCGGTATATCCGATATCCCCGAGGAATGGAATTTGCGTGCACTCACCGAGTTTGCTAATTCATATCTGCGTGCTAACGGTACATTCTCCGTTTCACAGGAGGATTACAACACTATCACAAAGAACGATATTCGTGACGAGCTTCTCGATATTGCAAACGCAAAATATAACGAGCAGTGCGAAATATTCGGTGAGCAGATGCCTGAGCTTGAGAGAGTTCTTATGCTCCGTATAGTTGATACATTATGGATGGATCACCTTGACGAGATGGAGCAGATTAAACGTGAAATTGGTTTAAGAGCATACGGTCAGCACGATCCTGTTGTTGAATACCGTACAGTTGCATCAGAGCTTTATGAAGGTCTGTTAGAGTCAATTAAGCGTGATACGGTAAGATATGTCCTTAGTGCACAGCCAAGAATAAGGATTGTCCGTGAGCAGGTTGCAAAGCCTTTAGATACAGGCGGTGACGGTACGCTGAAAGCTCAACCGAAGCGTTCAACAGGCAAGGTAGGAAGAAACGATCCCTGTCCTTGCGGCAGCGGTAAAAAATACAAGCATTGCTGCGGTAAATAACTAAAAAAACTATTTATATAAAAGGATGTGATTAATAATGTTAGAGTACGATGAGTCAAGACTCGCCCTTTTGGGTATGGAAAAAAGCATTAATGATTTGAGGGATTCACTTTGACATTGCCGGACTTGTTTCGGAAATAGAAAAGCTTGACGAGGAGTGTGCCGCACCCGACTTCTGGGACGATATGGCAAACTCGCAGAAAGTCTTGCAAAAAGCTAAAAACCTCAAAGATAAGCTTGCGGCATTTGAGGATATAGCAAACTCACACGAAGACGCTCTTGTAATGATAGAAATGGCAGAGGAAGAAAATGATGCTTCCATGGCAGACGAGGTTGCAAAAGTAGTTGAGGACTTGACTGCAAAGATTGAAAAAATGCGTCTTGAAACGCTTTTGAGCGGTAAATATGACAGTTCAAATGCTATCTTGACTTTCCATGCAGGTGCAGGCGGAACGGAGGCTCAGGACTGGTGCGAAATGCTTATAAGAATGTATCAGATGTGGGCGCAGAAAAACGGCTATACAGCCGAGATTATGGACTCACTCCCGGGAGATGAGGCAGGAATAAAGAGTTGTACAATGGAAATTTCAGGTCTTAACGCTTACGGCTACCTTAAAGCTGAAAAGGGTATTCACCGCCTTGTAAGAATTTCACCGTTCAACTCACAGGGCAAGAGAATGACATCATTCTCATCAGTTGAGGTTATGCCCGAGCTTGATGATAACATTGATATTGACATACGCCCCGAGGACGTTAAAATGGACGTTTTCCGTGCATCGGGCGCAGGTGGTCAGCATATTAATAAAACGTCATCTGCTGTAAGACTAACTCATATACCTACGGGTATCGTTACATCGTGTCAGACACAGCGTTCACAGCTTCAAAACCGTGAATATGCTATGAAGATGCTTAAAGCAAAGCTTGTGGAAATGGCTGAACAACAGCAAAAAGAGAAGATTTCCGAAATTCAGGGTGTACAGACCGAGAACGGCTGGGGTAACCAAATTCGTTCCTACGTGTTCCAGCCCTATACAATGGTAAAGGATTTAAGAACAGGCTTTGAAATGGGTAATATTCAAGCTGTAATGGACGGCGAACTGAACGGATTTATTAATGCATACTTAAGTGCCGCAAATCTTGGTACGTTAAAGAAGTGAATAAAATGGGCTGTTGCATTTAGTGCAGACCGTTCAAAGGCTTAAAATGGCATCAAATCCGTGCCTGTTAAATTTTATATAACAAATCAATTGGAGCTGTGCGCAACAGCTCCAATTAACTTTTACGCCATATCACATCTCTGATTCCAACTCTCTTTGAGCCTGGGCAAGCGATGCCTGTAATATTTTTTTCAACAGCATAATCTGTTTATCAATATTTTTACGTTCTTCTTCAAGCATTTCGATCTGCGTACGTACAGACAGATGATCCATATTGTATACATTCATACGGTAATTCTTCCTTTCCTTTTGATATGATTTCATTTTTGCTAACTCGATCATTAAATCGAGCGTATCGAGCCCATCCATAAAGAACCCTCCTATACTAAAAAATGCGCCGACCACAGCCGACGCATTGCAATACGTGACCATGGTTAGTTGGTATTGCAGTACTCAACAAATTAAATATAGATCCATCATACAGAAAAAGACCATAGCCATCATTATTGCCTAATGATAGTATGATAAATCCATATTATTTTATAAGTACTGCACCGTTATTATATCATAGACCGATATAAAATACAAGTATATTTTTAAAATTTCACTCAAAATGCTCCAAAATCAGATTTTAGGGATAGACAAAAGGTGTAAATGGTGATATAATTAATAAGAAAATAAATTTCAGAAAGGAAGCTATCTATGTCAAAGCTAACAAGGACAGTTAATGTCGGAGACGTAAAAATCGGTGGCGGCAATCCTGTATCAATCCAGTCAATGTGTAATACCGATACACGTGATGTAGCGTCGACCGTAGCACAGATAAAGATGCTTGAAGATGCAGGCTGTGAAATAATTCGTGTAGCAGTGCCTGATATGGAGGCGGCACAGGCAATCGCAAAAATAAAACAGCAGATAAGTATACCTCTTGTTGCGGATATACATTTTGATTACCGTCTTGCATTGGAATGTATAAAAAATGGTATCGACAAGGTACGTATAAACCCGGGAAACATCGGAAGCCGTGATAAAGTAAAGCTTGTGGCAGATGCCGCAAAGGCAAATTCAATTCCCATACGTATCGGCGTGAACGGCGGCTCTCTTGAAAAGGAGCTTGTGGCAAAATACGGCGGTGCAACGGCAGATGCACTTGTAGAGAGTGCAATGGGACATATCGCAATACTTGACGAGCTGAATTTTTCTGATATAGTAGTGTCAATCAAGGTGTCAAACGTGCCTGTTATGCTTGAGGCATACAGAAAATTTGATGAAATATCGGATATTCCGCTTCATATAGGTGTAACTGAATCAGGTACAGAAAGAATGGGTACGGTAAAATCAAGCGTTGGTATAGGTGCATTATTGTCCGAGGGCATAGGCGATACAATGCGTGTGTCACTGACAGCCGATCCAGTAAAGGAAATATATTTAGCAAAGGATATTTTGAGCGTACTCGGTATGCGTAAGGACGGCGTTGAGTTTGTTTCATGTCCCACCTGCGGAAGAACACAGATTGACCTCATAAAAATAGCACGTGAGGTTGAGGACAGGCTGAAAAATATGGATAAAAATATAAAGGTAGCCGTTATGGGCTGTGCCGTAAACGGCCCGGGTGAGGCACGTGATGCAGATATTGGCATTGCAGGCGGAAAAGGGGAGTGCCTTATATTTAAAAAGGGCGTTCCTGTCAGGAAAGTACCCGAACAGCTTGCAGTAGGCGAGCTTATGAAGGATATAGAAAAATTATAAGAGAGGGAATATGGTATGAAAAAAATACTTGTTATAAACGGAGTAAATCTTAATATGTTAGGAGTGCGTGAGCCTGAAATATACGGCGGCAACACTCTTGATACGTTAAACGCTAACATATCAAAAAGAGCTGTGGAGCTTGGCTGTGAGGTTGATTTTTTTCAAAGCAACTTCGAGGGCGAAATATGCGAAAAAATCCAACAGGCTATAGGTGTTTATGACGGCATCATAATAAACCCGGGTGCGTTCACTCACTATTCGTATGCAATACGTGACGCTTTTGGCTCGGTAAAGCTTCCTGCAATCGAGGTGCATATTTCAAACATACATAAGCGTGAGGAGTTCCGCCATAATTCGGTTATAGTACCCGAATGTATCGGTCAGATATGCGGTCTTGGATTTAAGGGATATGAGCTTGCACTGGAGGCACTTTGTGATGCAATCGAGGATTGACAATCTTTTTCGTGAGCTTAAGGGCGAGGGTTGCGTTTTAATAAAGAGCTATCCGAATATTTTTTACTACAGCGGTTTTACATCTGAGGATG
>JAQXXM010000037.1 GCA_029226065.1 Clostridiales bacterium | reverse complement strand
TGTGCCTCTGTTACGCTGTGAATACGGAACTTCACAGTTTATGAGTATGATTATACGCTATTTGAGCGAACAGCTTGCACCGTGTAAGACACGTCATGGAGTTTTATGCGAGATATACGGTGAGGGTATACTCATAATGGGCGAGAGCGGTGTAGGAAAAAGTGAGGCTGCTATTGAGCTTGTAAAGCGTGGACATCGTCTTGTTGCCGATGATGCGGTGGAAATCAAGAAGATTTCAGATTCTGCTCTTATCGGAAGTTCACCTGAAATAATACGACACTTTGTTGAAGTGCGCGGTATCGGAATAATCGACGTTAAAGAGATTTTCGGTATGGGTGCAGTAAAAGACGAACAGCAGATTGATATGGTTATCCACCTTGAGCCATGGGAAAAGGGCAAGCAGTATGACAGACTTGGTATGGTTGATGAATATACAAATATAATGGGCATAAATGTGCCGTCAATCACTATCCCTGTAAAGCTTGGCAGAAATATAGCGGTTATTGTTGAGGTTGCGGCTATGAATAACCGTCAGAAAAAGATGGGCTATAATGCGGCTGTAGAGCTGAATGAAAGAATAATGAGACAGATGGAGAATAATCTGTCAATGTAAAGCGAGGTTAATATGGTAAGAGACCTATTTAAGAAAATATCGCCTAAGCTTATTGAAAATGAGCCTATGAAAAATCATACAACATTTAAAATTGGCGGACCTGCCGATATGTATGTAAGTGTCGAAAGCGTTGATGAACTGTCATCACTTATAAAGCTTGCAAAAGAAACAAAGACGCCGTATACCGTAATAGGCAACGGTTCAAATGTGCTTGTAGGCGATAATGGCATACGTGGGCTTGTTATAGAGATAGGCTCGGGTTTAGCTTGTTGTGAAACAGACGGCGAAAAAATATATGCACAGGCAGGCGTGTTGCTTTCAAAAATTGCATCGCTTGCGGCTTCAAATTCGTTGTCGGGAATGGAAGAAATTTCAGGTATTCCCGGAACGCTTGGCGGTGCTATATATATGAATGCAGGAGCGTACGGCGGAGAAATAAAAAATGTAATAAAGACCGTAAAATATGTTGATACCGACGGTGAAATTATGACCGTTACGGGCGATGAATGTAATTTTGGTTACAGACAAAGTATATTCACAGACGGACAAAAGTTCATTGTATCAGCAGAGCTTGAGTTAACAAAAGATGATAAATCTGCAATTTCAGAAAGAATGGCAGACTTTAGAAAACGCCGCTGTGACAAGCAGCCACTTGCATATCCGAGTGCAGGAAGCACATTTAAAAGACCTGAAGGCTATTTTGCAGGTGCATTAATAGAGCAGGCGGGACTTAAAGGCTGTAGTATAGGCGGTGCTGCGGTGAGCGACCTTCATGCAGGCTTCGTTATAAACTGCGGCGATGCAACGGCAAAAGATGTACTTGATTTAATATCACACATACAAAAAACAGTATACGATAAATTCGGCGTAAAGCTGGAGCCTGAAGTAAGAATTTTGGGCGAATAAAGGAGAACAATAAATGGAGTTTACTATTCTTACAGGAATGTCAGGGTCGGGAAAGACAAAGGCAATACAGACATTTGAGGATTTAGGCTATTTTTGTATAGATAATATGCCTCCTGCACTTATACCTATGCTTGCAAGTATGCCTGGTGCAGTAAATGACAAGTTCAGCAATGTTGCACTCGTTATTGATGTGCGTGTAGGCGATATGATAGGTGAATTGCTCGGTCAGATTAACAAGATTAAAGAGGATTATAGGACACGTCTTATTTTCCTTGATACAGACGATAACACACTCGTTAAGCGTTACAAGGAGACGAGAAGGACGCATCCGTTAAATCATACCGACGGACTCCTTGCCTCAATCAGACATGAACGTAAGATGCTTGAAAAGCTAAAGGATCATGCAGATTATGTTATCGACACATCATCTTTTTCAATTTCAAGGCTGCGTGACAAGATTATTGAAATAAACAACGGAAAAGACAACAGCAGAAACTTTGAAGTAAAGGTTGTTTCTTTCGGATTTAAGCATGGCATACCGATAGATGCTGATATGGTCTATGATGTGCGTTGTTTCCCAAACCCCTTTTATGTTCCTGAACTTAAAGAAAAGACAGGTAATGACAAGGCAGTACAGGATTATGTGTTGAATAATACTTCAGCTGCAGAGTATCTTAGAAAAATAGAAGAAATGATTGAATTTTTGGTGCCTGTATTTAAGGGTGAGGGGAGAAATTCGCTTATAGTTGCAATCGGCTGTACGGGCGGTCACCACAGAAGTGTAACGTTTGCAAACAAGCTTGCAGACTATATAAACGGTCTTGGACACGATGCTGTAACAATACATCGTGATATTAAGATATAACAGTTTTGTGAAAGGAATTAACGGGAATATGTCATTCTCATCGCAAACCAAGGAAGTACTATGTAAAATCCCATACGAGTGCCCTGCCTGCAGATTAGCGGAGCTTGCAGGCTTTTTTGCGTGTACGGGAAAAATTTCCGACGGTGTGATGAGGGTGCATACCTTAAATCCCGAGCTTGTTTTTAGAATTACATCATCGCTTGAAAGTGAACTGGGTATAACAGCACAGGCTGATGGCGGACGAATAATTATAGATGAACATTCCCAAAAAAAGCTTTCAGGCGCTATTTGTCAGGATGTAATGATATACGATTGCTGTAAAATATCATATATACGCGGAGCATTTCTGGGCGGCGGCTCGGTAAATGCACCTGATAAAAAGTATCATATAGAATTCAGTGCAAAGTCTGATGAAAACGCTCAAATGATATCTGATACATTGAGCAGTCTTGGGTTTAAACCAAAAATCACCCACCGCAAGGACAAATCTGTCGTATACATAAAAGAGGGTGAACAGATTGCGGAGCTTTTGGGATATATAAGCAACGGCCGTGTAGGATTAGAGTTTATGTCCGCACAGGTCGAAAAGGAGCATAAGAGCAGTACACAGCGTCAGGTGAACTGCGAAAGTGCAAACCTTGACAAGCTTGCAAGGGCAAGTTCAAGGCATATTATTGCAATTAAACAGATAAAAGCCGCACATAAATGGTCATCTATGCCCGAAGTTTTGCGTGAGATAGGCGAATTGAGATTAAAGCATCCCGATGTAAGTCTTGAGGCACTGGGCAGGATGACAGAGCAGGGCATAGGTAAATCGGGAGTAAACCATAGACTTAATAGGATAGTGGAGTATGCCCAAAATCTTAAAACGTGAAAGATAAGCGTCGCATCTCGCCCTTTTTCGGAACTCGAAGTACAATGAGTACGCCATCGTTCCGAAGAAAGGACGACCTGCTCGCTTCTCTTCCACGTTTATATTAAGAAAAAGCGTCGCATCTCGCCCTTTTTCGGAACTCGGAGTACAATGAGTACGCCATCGTTCCGAAGAACGAACGACCTGCTCGCTTCTCTTCCACGTTTATATTAAGGAAAAGCGTCGCATCTCGCCTTTTTCAAATGGATTTGTGCCACGCAAGGTGGCGGAATGGAGGAATATTATGGCATTTTGTCATCTTCATACTCATACCGAATACAGTCTTCTTGACGGTGAAGCGAGTATAAAAAAGCTTGTCAGCCGTGTTAAGGAGCTTGGTATGACAAGCTGTGCAATAACCGACCACGGCACAATGTTCGGTGTTGTGGATTTCTACCGTGAATGTAAGGCAAACGATATAAAGCCCGTAATAGGCTGTGAGGTATACGTTGCGCCCGGCTCACGCTTTGACAAGGTTTATGGTGTGGACAATAAATATCATCATCTTATTTTGCTTGCAGAGAATGAGACAGGCTATAAAAATCTAATCTATCTTGTGAGTATGGGCTGTATCGAGGGTTATTATTACAAGCCGAGAATAGATAAAGAATTGTTGAGAAAGCATAGTGAGGGGTTAATAGCATTAAGTGCTTGCATTGCAGGAGAAGTTCCGTCACGTCTGTTAAATGGTGACCGTGACGGTGCAAAAAAGACTGCACAGGAATATATAGATATTTTCGGGAAAGAAAACTACTTTATAGAAATACAGGACCACGGACTTAGAGAGCAAAAACGCATTATGCCCGAGCTTATATCAATTGCAAAGGAATTAGGCGTAGGCGTTGTTGCTACAAACGATATACATTATCTTACACGTGAGGACGCATTTTATCAGGATGTTCTTATGTGTATTCAGATGGAAAAAACCATTGATGATGAGGATAGAATGAGATTTGAGACTCAGGAGTTTTATATAAAATCAGAGGCCGAAATGGCAGAGCTTTTCTCATTTATTCCCGAAGCTTTGGAAAATACGGCAAAAATTGCTGACCGCTGTAACGTTGACTTTGATTTTAACACACGTCACTTGCCTAAATTTGATGTTCCTGACGGAAAAAATTCTTTTGAGTATCTGACAGAGCTGTGCAAATCAGGCTTGGAAAAACGATATGACATTGTAACGGACGAGCTTAAAAACCGTCTTGATTATGAGCTTGGCGTTATAAATAAAATGGGTTTTACCGATTATTTCCTGATTGTAAGCGATTTTATAAGCTACGCAAAAAATAACGGTGTATCAGTAGGCCCGGGCAGAGGCTCGGCGGCAGGAAGTCTTGTTTCGTATTCTTTGGGTATAACAAGCATTGACCCTATAAAATACAGCCTGATTTTTGAACGTTTCTTAAATCCCGAGCGTGTAAGTATGCCCGATATTGATATCGACTTTGCACCAGAGGGCAGACAAAAGGTAATCGACTATGTTGTAGAAAAATACGGTGCAGATAACGTTGCACAGATAGTAACATTCGGTACAATGAAAGCACGTCTTGCGGTACGTGATGTGGGCAGAGCATTGGGCTTGCCATATTCGGATGTTGACAAAGTTGCAAAGCTTATACCGCGAGATTTAAATGCAACAATTGACAGTGCAATAGAAACAGTGCCTGAACTCAAATCACTCTATGAAAACGATGGCGATATAAAACGGCTGATTGATACGTCACGTGCCTTGGAGGGGTTATCACGCCATGCGTCAACTCATGCCGCAGGTGTGGTTATAACTCAGGAGCCGATAGTAAACTACGTACCGCTCACTCTTAATAAGGATAATTTTATAACAACCCAGTTTACGAAAGATACCGTTGAGAGTCTTGGTCTTTTGAAGATGGACTTTTTAGGACTAAGAAACCTTACAGTTATTGACAGTGCTATAGATATAATCGAGAGGACACGAGGAGTACGTGTAAAGCTTACTGATATAGGGTATAATGAAAAAGAGGTTTTTGACCTGATTTCTTCGGGAAATACAGATGGCGTGTTCCAAATGGAAAGTGCGGGAATGCAGTCTTTTATGATGGAGCTTCGCCCCGATACATTTGAGGATATTATAGCGGGAATTGCGTTGTACCGCCCGGGTCCTATGGAGCAGATACCGAGATATATACACAATAAGCAAAATCCACAGGATATCACGTACAAGCATCCGAAGCTTGAAAGTATCCTTGATGTAACTTATGGCTGTATGGTGTATCAGGAGCAGGTACTTGAAATAGTTCGTTCTCTTGCGGGATATTCCCTTGGCAAGGCTGACCAGCTCCGCCGTACTATTTCAAAGAAAAAGGCGGATCAGATGAAAATTGAACGCCGTAATTTTATATACGGTTCACCTGATGATGACATTCCCGGCTGTATCAATATGGGTATTGATGAGGCGACGGCTGTTTCCATATTTGACGAAATAAACGATTTTGCCAACTATGCGTTTAATAAATCGCACGCTGCGGCGTATGCGTTTATAACGTATCAGACTGCATACCTTAAAACGTATTACCCTGTAGAATATATGGCGGCACTTATTTCTACTATAGACGATGCAGACAAGATAAATCACTATATTGTAAACTGCAAGGAAATGGGTATTGACAGACTCCCGCCTGACGTTAATAAAAGCCGTATGGGATTTACCGTTGAGGACGGGAAAATAAGGTTCGGATTGTCGGCTGTTAAAAACGTAGGAAAATCCTTTGTCGAGTCTATGCTCAAAGAACGTGATACCTGCGGTGAGTTCAGAAGCTTTTCCGATTTTATCGAGAGAATGACAGGAACGGATATAAATAAACGTGCAGTCTTAAGCCTTATAGCCTGCGGTGCATTTGATTCGATGGGTATTAAGAGGTCACAGCTGATGCGTGTTTACGAGTTTGCTATGGATGATGCATCAGACAGACAGCGTAATAATATAGCAGGTCAGTTCTCACTGTTTGACGATATTGAACAGACACCTGAAATAGATTTTCCGCCTATTCCCGAATTTGATAAAAGGGAGCTTTTGCGATTGGAAAAACAGTCTACAGGCTTGTACTTTTCAGGTCACCCCATGGACGAATATACAAATCGTATTAAAAAGCTAACGTCACATAATATATCTATGATACATGACAGTGTAGTTAAAGATGAGGACGGCGAATATGTAACTACAGGCGAGGGCTTGAATGACGGTGACAATATCGTGCTTGCGTGTATAATAGAAAGCCGCAAGAATAAGACTACACGAAACAAGTCACAAATGGCGATACTTACATTAGAGGATTCTTACGGCTCGGTAGAGGCTCTTGTGTTTCCTAAAGTGCTTACGTCATACTCACATCAGTTACAGGAGGGCGAATTGGTCCTTATAAAGGGAACGGTAAGCATACGTGAGGATGAAGAACCGAAAATTCTGCTTAATTCTGCAGAATCTCTTGACGAGGCAATTAATCAAAAGCGTGAAAATCCCGTCTTATACATCAGGCTTGACACTAACGAAAGCGACACATTCTCACGTGTCCGTCATGCGTTAGCACCATTTTCGGGTGATATTGAGGTACGTTTATATTTTATGGACACGAAAAAAGTCATACGTGTACCGCGTGATTTGTATTTTAACGGAACAAAGTCGGCATTAGACGAACTGCGGCTTGAGTTTGGCACGGAAAACGTTGCGTACAAATAAATCTTGTACATCTTTTGTTAAAATATACAAATAACGGCTTGATAAATTTGGCAATATCATAGTAAATAACTCTTGCATTTTAATATAAAATGTAGTATTATAGTATAGTATGGAAGTATGGTATATGCTATAAAAAGTGGAGATTATTATGTGGACAGTAGTATATGTGTCGCAGAATAAGGCAAAGGTTGACAGAATTTTGGAATTGCTTGATAAAAATTCCATTATGACAATGCTGAAAACTACTGTAGAGGACGATTTCCAAAGCGGTAATTCCTTTGAGATACTCGTTCCTAAGACAGAACTTGAAACTGCGCAGAATATAATATTTGATTTAGAAGTATAAAATTAAGGAGTGAAATAAAATGGGAAACAAGAAGATTAAGAAAATCGGAGTGCTGACAAGCGGCGGCGACGCACCTGGTATGAATGCGGCAATACGTGCCGTTGTAAGAACAGGTGCATATTACGGTGTTGAGGTATGCGGCGTTATGCGAGGCTATAACGGCCTTATAAACGGCGAAATCAATCCTATGTCACCTCGTGATGTATCGGAAATCCTCCAAAGAGGTGGTACTTGCCTTATGACAGCAAGATGTCTTGAGTTCAAGACTAAGGAGGGTGTCGAACGTGCTTGTGAAATCGCACGTGTATACGGTCTTGACGGACTTGTTGTTATTGGCGGTGACGGCTCATTCAGAGGTGCAAAGGACTTGTCAAATGCAGGTGTGCCGACTATTGCTATGCCCGGTACAATTGATAATGATATAAGCTGTTCAGAGTACACTATAGGCTATGATACTTGTCTTAACACTGTTAAAGAAGCAATTGACAAGCTTCGTGATACAACATCAAGCCATGAGCGTTGCTCGGTTATTGAGGTTATGGGCAGAGCCGCAGGTTACATCGCACTTGAGGCAGGAATTGCCTGCGGTGCTGATGTTGTACTTTTACCTGAAAAGAAATATGACTTTGACAGTGATGTTTTAAGACCTATTCTTGAAGCTAAATCAAGAGGCAAGAAACACGCAATAATTGTCGTTGCAGAGGGTATAGGCGGAGTTATAGAAATGGCTAAGAAGATTGAGGCGGCTACAGGTATCGAGTCAAGAGCGACAATTCTTGGGCACGTTCAGAGAGGCGGCTCGCCTACAGTTCGTGACCGTGTAACGGCAAGCCGTATGGGCGCAAGATGCGTAGAGCTTCTCTTAGAGGGCAAGGCTAACCGTATCGTATGTATGCAAAACGGCGCCATTGCCGATGTAGACATAAATGAAGGTCTTGAAATGAAGAAAGAACTTCCAAAGGATTTAGTTGAATTGGTAGACAAACTTACAGTTTGAGAAGGTGATTAAATGCCATATATAAGCGAAACAAGGCTTGTTGTTCGCTATGCTGAAACGGATATGATGGGTATAGTCCATCATTCAAGATACTACCCATGGTTTGAACAGGCTCGTACGGACTATATAAAAAAATTAGGCTTAACGTATACAGAGCTTGAGAAAATGGGTTTTATGCTCCCATTGACGGAAACGCAGTGCAAGTATATATACGGTCTTACCTACGAGGACGAGGTGCTTATCACGTGCCGTCTTGAAAAACTGACGGTGGCACGAATGGAGTTTTTCTACGAGGTTTTTAAACTCCCCGAGATGAAAAAGGTGTCCGAGGGCAGAACGAAGCATGGAATAGTTGACAGGGATATGCACCCGGTGAATGCAAAGAAGATGTTCCCGAAGATTTGGGAAGATATGAAAGAATTAATGTAAAAAATAGGCGGACTGAAATGTTCGCCTGCTTTTGTCTTTTGAAAAATTTATGAAAGAAGTCAAATCAACTATGCAAAAAATAAATATTTCAATACTTGATGCTCTGACGCTTGGCGATGATATAGACTTTTCGTTGTTCAGGGCTATTGCAAATGTAACGGTGTATGGCATGACAGCCCCCCAAGCTGTTACAGAGCATATAGGTAATTCGGAGGTTATAATAGTAAATAAAGTAAAGCTTTATAAGGATAATCTCGAAAAATCGAAAAATTTAAAGCTTATATGCGTAACGGCAACGGGATATGACAATATTGACATAGAATATTGTAAAAGCCAAGGTATTGCAGTATGCAATGTATGCGGATATTCCTCTGATTCGGTGTCACAGATAACGGCGGCAATGGCGTTGTCACTCGTTAATAATCTGCCGTATTTTGATGATTTTGTAAAATCAGGACAGTACACAGCAAGCGGAAAGCAGAACAGAGTTGAACCCGTATTTCACGAAGTCGGTACAATGACATGGGGGATTGTAGGACTTGGTGCGATAGGCAGAAAAACAGCACAGACAGCAAAGGCACTGGGCTTTAACGTTATAGCATACAAGCGTACTCCCGATGCGGACTTTGAGTGTGTACCGCTTGATGAGCTGTGTCGGAGGTCGGATGTTATTTCAATCCATCTGCCGCTTACAGACTCAACACGACATATTATAGATAAAGAGAAAATCAGAAGTATGAAAAATACTGCAATCGTAATAAACGTTGCAAGAGGAGCTGTTGTAGACGAGGAGGCTCTTGCAGAGGCTGTTTTAAACGGCGATATAGGCGGTATAGGAATAGATGTATACACAGAAGAGCCGATGAGTGCGGATAGTCCGTACAATATGCTCAAAAGTATGAAAAATGTAATCCTGACTCCGCATACGGCGTGGGGTGCGTACGAGGCACGTGTACGCTGTATGAACGAAATTGCAGAGAACATCCGAAGCTTTTACAGAGGCGAGATAAGAAACAGAGTTGACGTATGATAAATTATAAAGGGGAGTAATGATGGTGGTAAAAAAGCATAGAATACATACGAAAAGAAATGCACTTTTGTTTGTCGGTGTTGCGGCGATTGCTGCACTGATAATCATTGTTGTGGGTGTTGCAACAGGCAGAAAAAGCACTGTACATATAACAGGAAGCAATCTCGCATATTATATTGATGATGAGCAGTATGTATTTAATAATGAGCCGTATATATGTGATAACGCAGTTTATCTGCCGGCAGAGGAAATACTGTCGGTTTACGGCTATACCTGCAAATATGATAATGACAAAAAAGAATTGACAGCTACAAAAGATAACGATACAGCGTATATTTACGTAGATAAGAACACTGTAAAATACGGTAAGGACACACATACTTTTGAAGGTTTACCGTCAATGCGCCGAGGCGGTGTGGTATATATACCGTCACAGATGATGAGTGCGTTCACAAAAGATGAGTTTGTGTTTGACGGTGAGTTCAAGTTTGTTGAACGGCCTTACAGAGATCTTATGGAAAATGTAAGCATAGATAATTCGCATCGTATAAAGGGTGACGTTTCAAAGTACAATGGTGTGTACGTTGTAGGCGATAAAGCGGCAATGGAGCTTTTGTATTATCCGAAAGATAACTGCATAAGCTATGCCAAGGTAATAAATTCTATTGCTGATGCTTTGCCGAGTGTACAAGTCTATAATGTTGTTATACCCACTATGACGGAATTTTACGGACCCGAGGAGCTTTATACAGACCAGATTAAGGGAATTAAGACAATATACGAAAACCTTAACGAAAACGTTATGCCCGTCAATGTAATCAAAGAAATGTGGCCTCATGCAGACGAGCATCTTTACTTTGCAACAGACCACCACTGGACACAGCGTGGCGCATATTATGCATATCGTGCGTTTATACATGCCAAGGGCGAGGAAATTGCGGACTTAAGCGAGTTTCCACAGGATAATGTGGAGAACTTTATCGGTTCATGGGAGTACAGCTTGAACGGTACACCAGGTGAGAGCGTACTGCAAGAAAATGCCGAGACAATGGAACGTTTTATGCCTATAGTTGAGTATAAGGGCGATGTATTCCTCGATATGAATTTGACAGACAGATGGCGTGAGAGCAAAGTAATTGTCGAAAGTGATAATAAGTACACTACCTTTATAGGCGGAGATATGCCTATAATCCGATACAAAACAAACGTTAAGAACGGCGAAAAGGCGGTAATAATTAAGGAATCATTCGGAAACGCATTCGCTACGTGGGCAATAAACAACTATGAAGAGGTATATATAATTGATCCTCGTCAGTGGAACGGATTTGGCGGTGCAAGTGACAGAGGCGAATTTAACCTTGTTAATTTCTACAATGATGTGTGTCAGTTTGATGATTTGATAGTGGTGAGCTATCCAGGCTCTACAACGTCAAATATGAGAAAGGCTATTGCAAGCTTGGTAGGAATGTAAAAAAGTTTGGAAAAAGATAAGCGGTGCATCTCACACGTCCGCACTCACTTATGTACATTGAGTACACGGCGTTTGCGTGGACACGCAATCTGCTTGCTTCTCTTTTCCCAAACGCGTTTTGTGAAAGGAGTTAATGGTCATAACAATGAAAAAGAATAATCGTTTAATTCTTGTCATAGTAATGATATGCAGTATATTTATAAATGTCAATGCTTATTCAGCAGGCTTAAAGGATGTTGTTGTAAGCTTGCAGATAGATAACCCCATATTGGAATATAACGGCACAAAATACTCGATTGACGATAATAATACAACGCCAATTGAGAAAAACGGACGTACGTTAGTGCCTATCCGTTCTGTTATTGAGGCTTTTGGCGGTGATGTCAGCTGGAATGGTGACACACGCACAGCAACGCTGAAAATGGACGGCGATACCGTATCACTTACGATAGGCAGTAATACGGGCTACTTGAATGGCGTTGGGCAATATCTTGACGTTGCACCTGAGATTATAAACGGACGTACAATGCTTCCGATACGCTTTGTGGCTGAGAGCTTTAATCTTGGTGTTGCGTGGGAGGGTGATACACGTACCGTTACGATTTT
>JAQXXM010000036.1 GCA_029226065.1 Clostridiales bacterium | reverse complement strand
AGAGAGAGGAGAATACAAATGATTAAATTATGGAACACAACAATGCCGTATGCAAGTGAGGATGTGGATTTCATACCGCATCTTAAGGAATATATAGCAGGCTCGAAGGGTATCGTAGTTGTATGCCCCGGCGGCGGCTATAGTTGTCGTGCAGAATATGAGGGTGATACTATAGGCGAATGGTTCAACAGTATCGGTATATCCGCTGTTGTATTGGAATACCGTGTAGTGCCATACAAACATCCCGCAGAAATGTCTGATGTTCAGCGTGCTATAAGATATGTAAGACACAATGCAGAAAAGTATGGTATAGACAAAGACAAAATTGCAGTGATGGGCTTTAGTGCAGGCGGTCATCTTGCCGCTTCGGCATCAGTGCATTACGATAAAAAAGTATATGAGCCTACAGATGAGATAGACAAGGAGAGCGCAAAGCCCAACGCAAGTATTTTGTGCTATTCCGTAATAGATATGGGTGATTACCGCAATGACGGTTCAATGCACAATCTTCTCGGCGGACGCCCGACAGATGATATGCGTAATTTTATGTCATGTCATAAGCAAATAACAACCGATACACCAGAGGCATTTTTGTGGCATACATCATCAGATGATTGCGTACATGTTATGAATTCCCTTTTGTATGCACAGGGTTTGGCTACGCACAGCATTAATTATGAGATGCATATTTATCCCGAGGGTTGTCACGGTCTTGGCTTGGCAAAGGATAACGAGTATGTTTCAAGATGGTCAGAGGATTTGGAGCGTTGGCTGACATATAAGGGCTGGAAATAAGTAATAAAATACAAGAAAAGGGGGTGTGCATAATGAACCTACAAATATCAGACGGAGCAAAAGCTATACTTGCCCGATTAAAGACGGCAGGTTATACTGCCTACATTGCAGGCGGTGCAGTACGTGATCTTATTATGGGTAACACACCCCACGATTACGATATTGCAACAAATGCACACCCTGAGGAAATTAAGTCAATATTTGCAAAAACAATTGATACTGGTATAAAACACGGTACGGTTACGGTTATTGAAAACAAAACTGCGTATGAGGTTACAACATTCCGCTGCGACGGCGAGTATGGCGATAACCGTCACCCAATCGAGGTTTCGTATGTAAATGAGCCTCGTACGGACTGTATGCGCCGTGATTTCACGATTAATTCAATGATGTACAACCCCGATACGGGGCTTTTGGACTTTTTTTGCGGAAAAAGAGATATACGTCAGGGTATAATACGATGTGTCGGAAATGCAGAGACACGCTTTAAAGAGGATGCACTGCGTATGTTGAGAGCCGTACGGTTTAAGGCACAGCTTGGTTTTACATTAGAGGACAAAACGGCACAGGCAATAAAGAAATGTGCAGTGTTGATAAAAAAAGTGAGCCGTGAAAGAATACTTGACGAGCTCAACAAAATACTCCTTTCCGATAATCCTGACACAATACGTGATTTGCACTCGTTAGGCTTGCTGAAATTCATACTGCCCGAGCTTGACAGATGCTTTGGCGAGCCGCAAAAGAATAAATACCACATTTATGATGTTGGCGAGCATATAATGCATACGGTTAAGAACACACCCAAGGATTTAATTTTACGCTGGGCGGCAGTGCTTCATGATACGGGTAAACCTTGTTGTTCATCGACCGACTCTGCGGGAATAATACACTTTTACGGTCACCATCGTGAAAGCAGAAGAATAGCCGTTGACGTTTTGTACCGACTCCACATGGAGTCATCGTCAATAAAGGATATAGCAATGCTTGTCGAGCATCACGATTACAGGGTTGAGGCAAACTATACCGCAGTAAAACGAATGATGTCAAAAACAGGTGCAGAGCTTTTTGAAAAGCTTTTGATATTGCAGCTTGCCGATAATATGGCGAAAAATCCTACGCATCTGCCCGACAAACTGCGCCGTATAAACGGCGGACTTGATATTTACCGTGATGTTATTGCACAGAAGCAACCATACAGAATATCGGATCTGTTAATAAACGGCAAGGATTTAATGGAGCTTGGTTACCGACAGGGCAGAGATATTGGCGAGACATTAAAAGAACTGCTTGATGAGGTAATAATAAAGCCTGAGCTGAACAATCGTGCCTACCTTATAAAACGGGCTAAGGAATTGAAATCCGTCAGACTATAAAAAGGTGAATTATAATGAGTAAATATGTTGACTTGACAAAAATTCTCACAAAATTACCCGATTATGTTTTTGACTATATTGAGGTTGCATACGATGGCGAGAGCATAAACACGCAAATAGGCTACAGTATTGATATTAGGACATTTTTTGAGTATTTGATTAAGTTTAAGTTTGGTAAAGGCATATCAACAGAGTCTGTTACAACCGATATGCTAAATGAAGTAACGTTGCGTGACTTAAATGGATTTAAGGCATACTTGCGTGAGTATGAAAGCGAATATGTAAGTGCTTCGGGCAAAGTGATAAAACGCATACGCACCAACAACGAATATGGTATAAACCGCAAGCTGTCGGGTATCAGAGGACTTTTTTTGTATCTGTATAAAAATGATTATATCGACCATAATGTAACAGACAAGCTTGATTTTAAGAAATTACATCAAAAAATGAAACGCCCCTTAAGCACCAATGATGTGATGAACCTGATAAACGTCTTGTATAACGGTGAGGATTACTTTGAAGGCAGAAGCCGAGCATCGTATCTCAACCGTAAACAGCGTGACATTGCATTGTTTACAGCGTATTTAGGTACAGGATGCCGTGTGTCCGAGCTTGTGAACTTAAATATTGCAGACGTAGATTTTGAAACCTCGTCATTTATAGTAACACGAAAGGGCGGAGACCGCCAGGAAATATTTATGCCGATACAGGTTGAAAACGAAATGTGTAAATACGTCGAAGAACGGTTGGCGGACGAGGACACAAAAGATACCGATCCGCTGTTTATAAGCAGAAATAATAAACGCATACTTCCGCAAACGGTAGAAAAGAACCTGAAAAACTACTGCCGTGCGGCAGGAATAACGGACCCCGAAAAAATGCATCCACACGCACTGCGCAGAACATTTGCGTGCAACCTTATTGCAGACGGAATAGATATAAAAATGGTAGCGGAGCTTATGGGACATAAAAATATTGAGGTAACACACAGATACTACACACAGTACGCATCAGAACGGCGTAAAGAGGTTATGCGTTCTGTTAAAATCGGAGAGTGAGGACAGGAAAATGGAAGATAATAAGCTAATGGGAACAGTAACTGTAAGTGACAGAGCGGTAATGCAAATTGCATCTAATGCCGCAAAAAGCTGTTCTGGTGTTATGGGTATGAGTGAAAAAACACGTGCAGGCGGCGCTGTAAGAGCAGTAAGCGGAAAAAGCACTGCGGGAGTATACATAAGAAAGACAAAATCAGGTGTTTCTCTTGAAGTATACATAGCTTGTGGCTACGGTGCTGATACAAAAGAACTATCGGAAACAGTAAGAGACAAAGTGAAAGCGTCTTTTGATTGGACAGGAATAACAATAAAGGAAGTAAGCGTTCATATCAATGATGTCAGATAACGGGCGGTGACACAGCTATGGGACTTGATAAATCCATACAATATTTAAAAGGCGTGGGTGAAAAACGTGCCGCACTATTTAATAAGAAGGGAATTAATACAGTAGAGGACTTACTGTATTTTTTTCCACGCTCTTATGAGGACAGAAGCGTAATAAAAAACATATCAAAATGCAGTGAGGGTGAAACGGTATGCATACGTGCAACAGTGTATCAGGATCCGCAGGACAGATATGTACGTCGGAATATGCTTATAACGTCAATGCTCGTGTTTGATGAGTCGGGTATGATGAATATTGTGTGGTACAATAACAAGTACATAAAAAACAATCTTAAAGCAGGTGAAAAATACATTTTTTTCGGGACAGTGATAAAAAATAAACAGGGCAGAATACAGATGACTGCACCCGTATATGAAAAAGTTGGTAGTGAACGGTTTACGGGCAAAATTGTACCGATATATCCGTTGACGGCAAATTTATCGCAAAAAATAGTACAAAGCACAATGGAAACGGCAATTGCCGATGCCGGTAAATTGACAGAATATTTGCCGAGCGAGATGCGAGAGAAATATATGCTTGCAGAATTGAATTTTGCTATGCAAAACATTCATTTTCCTGCGGATTTTGAGAGCTATAATATAGCACGATACAGATTTGTATTTGAGGAACTGTTGATTTTACAGCTTGCACTGCGTGAACGAAAGGCTAAAAACGTTGACAATGACGGATATATTTTAAGTGACGTAAAATGCATACGTGAGCTTACAGACTCTATGCCCTTTGACTTAACGGGTGCACAGAAACGCACCATAAACGAGATATGCCGTGATTGTATGTCAGGGAAGCAAATGAACAGGCTTGTTCAGGGTGACGTTGGATCGGGTAAAACAGCAGTGGCGGCGGCGGCAATTTATATGGCGGTCAAAAATGGTTATCAGGCGGCAATGATGGCACCGACCGAGATTTTAGCGCAACAGCACGCAGAATATCTGACGGAGCTATTTGAGCCTTGGGGAATTTCTACGGTGTATTTGTCGGGAAGTATGCGTGCAAAGGAAAAACGAGAAGTG
>JAQXXM010000035.1 GCA_029226065.1 Clostridiales bacterium | reverse complement strand
TCGTACTCCTCATCATATTGATAATTCATACAAAATTCACAGCTTATACTTCCCATATCTATCTCCTCAATATTTTCTTAAAAATGAAACATATATATTTTATTCTATTGGCATCAATTTGTCAAGCTTTTTTAACTTTCTAAAGGAGCTGTTGTATTTAGCGCAGACCGTTCAAAGGCTTAAAATGGCATCAAATCAATGCCTGATAAATTACATATAACAAATTAACGTTGAAATCCGCTTTTTTTACGAATTTCTTGTATCAAATACCTTTGAACTATCCGCAAAACTCACCCTCGGAGTACCAACGTACGCCGTCGGGCAATGCGAAATGAGGATTTATCCGCATTTCGCTTCGTTTTGCGAATTCTGCATCTAAATTCATTCAGCCCCACAAGGGGTGCTGCTAACACAACAGTCTCTTTTTTCATTAATTAGACTCAATTACATCATTGTTTGGCACACTCGGCTGCTGCGGCTGTACAGGCGGTGCTGTAGCAGGCTGCTGCGGCGGCTGTGTAGCACTTGGCTGCTGCGTAGGAGCGGCAGTCTGATGTGTCGGTGTTGACGTAGGCTTTGGACTGTTGCTTGCAGATGGTGTTGCAGTCGCTGTTCCTTTTGTTGCAGACGGCGTTGCTGTTGCATCCTCGTCAAGCGTTTCGTGATCCTCACCGTTTACCGTTTCCTCTGTATCATAATGATTTGTACATTTCTTCTTTGGCTCTGTTCCGTCAACATAATATGCCTTCACGCTCTGACACGTACTTCCTGCAAGGTTTCCGCTCAAGAGACATATTTTAGCTTCCTTAACAGAGGACGGTCTGTTAAGTGTCTCATAGGACTGACCTTGACTTATCTTTTCAAATACGAGTCTCCATGCTTCTACTGCAGGGTTTGATCTAATTCCCGCCTCTGACAGCGATGACGGAGTATCAAATCCAAACCACGCCGCACCCACGTAGTACGGAGTAAAGCCTACAAACCATTTATCATAGTTATTATCTGTAGTACCTGTCTTTCCGTAAGTAGGCATACCATTTGACAATACTGCATTTGTCGCAGTTCCGCAGGATAGGTTTACGGGTCCCCAAAGCAAGTCGGCAGTAATATATGCGGCAGACTCACTTATCGCCTGTGTCGCTTCACTGCTGTTTTCAAGGACAATTTGACCGTCACTGTCAATAACCTTAGTATAGGTATGGGGTGTTATATATTTACCCGAGTTAACAAACACACCGTATGCACCTGCCATCTCACGAACAGTTACGCCGTTTGTCAAGCCTCCCAAGCCTAATGCAGAGTAGTTCTTATCGCCTTCAGCAAGTGTTGATATATGGAATTTATTTTGCATATATCCGTATGAATTTGATACTCCCACTTCCTCGAGTACCTTTACGGCAGGAATGTTTGCAGAACGTGCTACAGCCTCTTTAATTGTCATTTTGCCCTTAAAGCCTGTATATGCATTCTTTGGTGTCCAGCCGTCTATTGTGATTTTTTCGTCTTTTACGATATCAGATTCCGTGATTTTTCCTAAATCCACAGCAGGACCGTAAACGGCAATAGGCTTTATGGCAGAACCCGGCTGTAAATTAGCCTGAGTTGCTCTGTTCCAGCCTCGTATATCTGTTTTCTCGCCCAGACCGCCGATTATACCCTTAATCTCGCCTGTATATGGATCAGATACGACCATACCCGCCTGTAACTCTTTTCCGTTAGCTGCTGCAGGGAAATTCGATCGTGTTTCAAACACAGATTCCATAGCTGACTGTATCTTCGGATCAACAGTAGCATAAATCTTATATCCGCCGTTATATACCTGGCTCTTAGCGAATTCCTCTGTATAGTTTCTGCGTTCTACAAGGTCATTTATAATATCGTTTACAAGCTGATCCTCAAAATATGACGTCATTGCTCTCTGTTCTTTAGCATACGTCAAATCAAGCTTAAGCTCTGAGTTTTTGGCTGTCTGATACTCCTGCTCTGTAATTTTACCCAACTCGTACATTTTCTTTAGAACAATGTTTCGTTTCTCTACATTATTATCAGGATGTTCAATTGGGTTGTATTTTTCAGGATACTGTGTAATTCCTGCAATAGATGCCGCTTCTTGTAAATTCAGCTGTGATGCGGACTTATTAAAATATGTTCTTGCCGCCGCCTCAACGCCGTCACAGCCGTTCGCAAAATGGGCAACGTTACAGTATATTCCGAGAATTTCTTCTTTTGAAAGCTGGTTTTCAAACGCAATAGCACGCATAATCTCTTTAATTTTACGTGTTGCTGTCTGATCTTTTTCTTCGGTAATATTCTTTATCGTCTGCTGTGTAATTGTAGAGCCGCCATAGGTTGCACTCTTACCGCGAAGCTTTGACCATACATATTCAACCGTAGCACCTGCTGTTCTTTTTACATCCACACCGTTATGCTTATAAAAACGCTCGTCTTCAATTGAAACTATGGCATCTTTAAAGCATGATGCAATATCACCCGGTTCAACCCATATACTGTTCGAGTCAGAATGAAGCTTAGTTAGTTCTTTCACCTTTCCATTCTTATCATAGTAGTAAACCTGTGATGTCTGATTAAGTGTAAGATTTTGTATGTTCATTTCGCTGATTTCACGCGAAACTGCCGCATACATTCCCACAAACATTCCCGAAAGCACAACAACACTTACAAGAAATACTACGAGAATAGTTACCCGTACTCTCTTTCTGAATATAATCTGTTTTTGAGTAAGTCTCTTTTTCCTTCTGCGTTTACGCTTAGGCGTTTGCCTTTGGACCTGCTGAGATGTACGCTCTCTTGCAGGATAATCTTCTATGTTCTGTCTGTCCGAACGATACTGTGGCTTTTGAGATGACGATGAACGTCTGCGGCGCAGCATTTCGCTGTCTCTGTCACGCAAAGTAGAACTGCTTGCAGTTTCTCTGTCAAATGACTCCCAGTCAAAATCGTCATTTTCCGAAAATCTGTTTCTGTTTCGTCTATTGTAATCTGACACATCTATCCCTCCTTTTTCTATCCGAAGATGGATATACATATTTATTATATAACATTTTTTTATTTTTTTCAATACTTTTTAGTATTATTTTTTGTTTAATGGTAAGAATTAACGTAAAATATAGAAATGGAGAAATAAAATGAACACATTTACATTAAATCGCAGGAATATAACTATAATTGCATCATATCTTTTGTTGACGGCATTATTTTTTACACTTGGACTATTTATAGGCTTTCATAATAATAATTCACCTATAACAGAGCAAGTATCGGCAAATGCAAATAACACACCCCAAAATACACTGTCTCCCACCGTTGTTACGGAATCACCATCTGTATATCGTGTTATTTTAGAGGATGGCGAACTTCGTCTATATTCGGACTGCGGAGGAACGAGCAGACTTATTTCAGGCGAGGCAATAAGCGAAGATGCATACCCGGTTTCAGATATTGCAGCACTGAAAAAAGGCGTTGTTTTCAGCTCTTTAGATGGTGCGGCATCACTGATAGAAAATTTCATATCATAGAGAATGTGAACTATCTGTTAAAACTTATCTTTTGCAATTTCTGCCATAAAATCAAGATATTACAAGATTATTTGAGATAATTAAGAATTATATGCAATTTTTAAGACTTGATAAAAAACGCAAAAAGTTGCATAATGTCACTGTTAGCACTCAATGGCTTCGAGTGCTAACAGTGAAAATGCTTATGCTATATAATAAATTTATCAGGAGGTTATAATTATGACTATTAAACCATTAGCAGACAGAGTAGTCCTTAAGATGCTTGAAGCAGAAGAAACTACAAAAAGTGGAATTATTCTGTCATCAAAATCACAGGAAAAACCCGAAATTGCCCAGGTGCTTGCAGTAGGTCCCGGAGGTACGGTTGACGGTAAAGAAGTAGTAATGGAAGTCGCTGTAGGAGATAAAGTTCTTACCTCTAAGTACGCAGGAACAGAAGTTAAAGTTGACGGTGAAGAATATAAAATCGTCAGCCAGAGCGATATATTAGCTAAGGTCGTTGACTAAAGAAAGGAAGTAATAGATATGGCAAAGGAAATTAAATACGGACAGGAAGCAAGACACGCTCTTGAAAGCGGCATCAATCAGCTTGCAGATACTGTTAAAATAACATTAGGTCCTAAGGGCAGAAACGTAGTTCTCGATAAGAAGTTCGGTGCTCCGTTAATTACAAATGACGGTGTTACAATAGCAAAAGAAATTGAGCTTGAGGATGCATTTGAAAATATGGGTGCACAGCTTGTAAAAGAGGTTGCTACAAAGACAAACGATGTAGCAGGTGACGGTACAACAACAGCAACACTTCTTGCTCAGGCACTTGTACGTGAAGGTCTTAAGAACGTAGCATCAGGTGCTAATCCGATGATAGTAAGACGTGGTATTCAGAAAGCTGTAGACACGGCTGTAGATACGCTTCTTGCATCATCAAAGAAGGTTTCAGGCAAACAAGATATTGCACGTGTTGCATCAGTTTCTGCCGCAAATGAAGAGGTCGGCGAGCTTATCGCAGAGGCAATGGAGAAAGTTACATCTGATGGCGTTATAACTGTTGAGGAGTCAAAGACAGCTGAAACATATTCGGAAATCGTTGAAGGTATGCAGTTTGACCGCGGCTACATCACACCTTACATGGTAACAGATACTGATAAGATGGAAGCTGTGCTTGATGATCCGTATATACTTATTACCGATAAGAAGATTTCAAACATTCAGGAAATTCTTCCTATTCTTGAACAGGTAGTTCAGGCAGGCAAGAAAATGGTTATTATTGCAGAAGATGTTGAGGGTGAGGCACTTTCGACTCTTATCCTTAATAAGCTAAGAGGTACATTTACATGTGTTCCTGTTAAGGCTCCGGGCTTTGGTGACAGACGTAAAGCAATGCTTCAGGATATTGCTGTTCTTACAGGCGGTCAGGTTATTACAGAAGAATTAGGACTTGAGCTTAAGGATGCAGACGTATCTATGCTTGGTCGTGCAAAACAGGTTAAAATTTCAAAAGAGCTTACAATAATCGTTGACGGTGCAGGCGAAAAAGCCGCAATTGAAGATAGAGTAAAAGTTATTAAGGGCGAAATTGAAAATTCAACATCAGATTTTGACCGTGAAAAGCTTCAGGAACGTCTTGCAAAACTTGCAGGCGGTGTAGCAGTTATCAGAGTCGGTGCAGCCACAGAAACTGAAATGAAAGAAATGAAGCTTCGTATTGAGGACGCTTTGGCAGCTACAAAAGCAGCTGTTGAAGAAGGAATTATCGCAGGCGGTGGCACAAGCTATCTTGATATTATTCCTGCTGTTAAAGCTTTACTTGACGAAACAGAGGGTGATGAAAAGACAGGTGTATCAATCGTTCTTAAGGCACTTGAAGAACCCGCTTGGCAGATTGCAAAGAATGCAGGTCTTGAAGGTGCTGTAATCGTTGATAAGGTTAAGAGCTTGCCTGTAGGCGAAGGATTTAACGCTTTAACAGGCGTTTACGGAAATATGATTGAAATGGGTATTGTTGATCCCGTTAAGGTTACAAGAAGTGCATTGCAAAATGCCGCATCTGTTGCATCAATGGTTCTTACAACAGAAAGCCTTGTAGCTGATAAACCCGAACCTCCCGCACCCGCTCCTGTAGCAGATCCGGGTATGGGCGGAATGTATTAATTAAAAAGTTTTGTTATGTAATTAACTCCCCTGCCACCAAAATTGTGGTCAGGGGAGTTATTGCGTTTAACATTATATAAGTGTCCGCTGTAGCCTTGGCTTATTCAGTTTCAAACAATGCTTTTGCAAACGATTGGGGATCAAATACCTGTAAATCCTCTATCCCCTCGCCTACACCAATAAACTTCACCGGCAAGCCTTGCTCTTTTACAATTGATACAACAATTCCGCCTTTTGCTGTACCGTCTAACTTTGTAAGAATTATTCCCGTTAAATCTGATACCTCAGAGAACAGCTTTGCCTGACTTACCGCATTCTGCCCTGTTACAGCATCAAGTACAAGCAGATTTTCACGTGACGAGTCGGGCAGCTCTCTTGATATTACACGGTTTATCTTTTCAAGCTCCGCCATAAGATTTTTCTTGTTATGCAGCCTACCTGCTGTGTCACATATCAACACATCAACACCTCTGGCTTTGGCGGCTTTGCAAGCATCAAAAACTACTGCCGCAGGATCTGACCCCTCGTTATGCTTTATAATGTCACAACCGCATCTTGTTGCCCATACATCAAGCTGATCAATTGCCGCCGCACGGAAAGTATCAGCCGCGGCAAGCATTACTTTTTTGCCCTGTGACATATAGTATGATGCCATTTTACCTATGCTTGTAGTCTTGCCTACACCGTTTACGCCGATGACAAGTATTACCGACGGCGAGGTGTCAAGTTTCATAGCCGAATTAATTTCACACAACGTATCAGCTATTACGCTGTATAGCTCCTCTTTCACAAGCGTACCATCGGTGATATGCTTTTTCTTTACTCTCTCACGAAGCTCGTCTATAATAGCCACTGATGTTTCCACACCTAAGTCTGCCATTATCAATGCTTCTTCAAGACTTTCAAACAATTCCTCGTCAACCTTAACAAATACACTGAACACATTGTTGACCTGTTCGGAAACGGCGTTTCGGGTTTTTGTAAGACCTTGTTTCAGTTTATCAAATAATCCCATAATTTTGACCACTAAATCCTTTCTCAAAGCTTTTTAAGTATACTGTTTTAACTGATTAGTTCATCACTGACATCATCAATCTTAAGCGACAACAGTTTTGATATTCCCGACTCCTGCATAGTGACACCATACAGGATAGATGCCGCCTCCATTGTACCTCGTCGATGTGTAATAACAATAAACTGTGTACGATCAATATAATTCTTAAGATACGTAGCAAATCTTGATACGTTTACATCGTCAAGTGCCGCATCAATCTCATCAAGGATACAGAACGGTGTGGGTTTAACCTTTAGTATCGCAAACAGCAATGCAATAGCAATAAATGATTTCTCACCGCCTGAATACAGATTAATATTCTGCAAGCCTTTGCCGGGGAGCTGTACTTCTATCTCTATTCCGCTTGTTAAAAGGTTATCAGGATCTGACAGATATAAACGTCCCTTTCCTCCGCCAAACAGCTCTGTAAATACCTCCGAGAACGCTTTATTTATCTCAGTAAACTGTTCTCCAAAATGCTCCTTCATAAGCTCTTCCATTGAGTCTATAATCTTTGTCAATGAGTCCTTAGCCTTTTCAAGATCAGTCTTTTGAGTTATCATAAACTCGTAGCGTTCCTTGACGGATTTATATTCCTCAATAGCGTCCATATTAACGTTACCAAGAGCTTTAATCTGCTTTTTAAGGTCTGCAAGAGTTTCACGTGCAAGAGACAGATTTTCTATTTCTGTTTTGCTCTCCACTGCATCGTTATAGCTCATTTCATAATCATCCCATAAACGATTGATTATGTTATCACGGTCATTTTGCAGTTTCAGACGTTTATTATCAACTCGTGACAATTCCTTTTGCAGTTCAATTATCTCGTTTGTGATATCCTTATTGTCACCCTGATACTGCTTCATCTTTTCAGTTATGTCTGACTTCTTTTCGTCAATCGTCCTAATCGACTCACGTATGCTTAAAGAAAGCTCTTCTGCACTCTTTAATGCAGTTTCCTTCTCGATGATAAGCTCATTAAGTTTCTCCGACTCCGTCTTTAGTTCTGATATTTCACGCTCACGATGTTTAATCTCCTCCTCTGAATTTGCAATTTCAATTTTTGTGGATTCGATTATCTGCCTTGACAGTGCTATATCCTGATTTATTTGTGCTACACGTTCTGTTGCATCGCTTGACTCATCATTTATATGAGCCTTTCTTTCCAATTCTTCGTTACGCTTATCAACTAAATGTTCAATTTCTGTCTGAATACCTGCATTTTTAGTCTTTATAGATGAAACGTGTGCAATAACCTTTGCAACTTCATCGGCTGAGTCCTTTAATTGCTGTTCAATTTCGAGAAGCTCTGTTTCATAGTTTGAATTAGTCGAACTTTCTATTGTTTCGTTCAGCATCTTCAATGTGTTCTCGGCCTTTAGTATCTCATCCTCATATTCACGCACAAGTGGCATAAAGTTGTCTATCTGGCTTTGCGATAATGAAATATCAGATTTTAATTGTTCGGTTTCTTCTTCAAGACGTTTTATATCACGCATAAGAGATGATATATCTGCTGTCAGTGTCTTTATCTCCGATGCACGTGACAAAAATCCACTGTGTTTGTTAACCGAACCGCCCGAAATAGAACCGCCTGCATTCAGTACGTCACCCTCAAGAGTAACCGCCTTAAATCGGTACCCGAATTTTTTACTCATAGCTATTGCGTTGTCAATATTATCAACCACAACAACACGGCCAAGTAACGATGCGAAAATTCCGCTGTACTTTTTATCATAAGTTATTAGCTCTGATGCAATACCTAAATATCCTTTTGTCTTTGATATTTCATTTATATTATCAAGGAGTCGTCCCTTAACACTTGAAATAGGCAAAAAAGTTGCTCTGCCGCCTCCTGTTTTTCTCAAAAAAGCTATAGCGGATTTCGCATCTTCTTCTGACTCAACAATGATATTTTGCATAGCGCCGCCAAGTGCTGATTCTATTGCAAGTACATACTTCTTGTCAACCTCTGTAAGACCTGAAACAGTGCCATATATGCTATGACGTTTCATTTCCGATGATGTCAAAACAGCCTTAACGCTCTTTGAATAGCCTGCATAGTCATTTTCAAGTCCTTCAAGAATTCTCTTTTTTGATGATTTTGCATCATAGTCAAGACGTGACTTATTGAGCGTAGTCTGTGCATTATCAAGCAGTTCTTTGCTTTTACTTTGCGTATCTGACAAATCCTTAACAATGGCAGACATTTCAGTCAGCTTTTCTTTTCGGTTTGTTATCAGTGCTTCAGTTTCTGCTATTTGTGCTTTTGTGTTTTCTATACCTGTTTTATATGTGTTTATTTCAGTATACACCGTCTCACGACGATTAAGAAAACTGCTTCGTAATGCCTCTATACCGTTAGCACGTTCACTCTCAGATGCTATTTCATTTTCATTTGCAAAATACTGTGTTCTTAATTTTGATATTTCATCATCTATGTCCGCAATTACTTTATCTGCCGCATCAAGCTGCATTTTTGTTCCTTCAAGAGCGGATGCCACATCATTTATCTGTGCAGTCTTATCATTAATTTCAGACTCTTTCTCCGTAATCAACGCATTACGCTCATCATTTTTTGAGTAAATCTGTGCTATTTCATCACTCATTCTCGATATATTTAATTCGTTATTTTTAATATTATTCTGTATCAGAGTGATTTCACTTTTTGCCGCCGCAATACTTGACTCATTTGCTGTCAAACGCTCATTAGCTGTATTCTTTTCTTCATCGGCTTTGTGGCTTGCCTCATATAAATCGTTCATAAAACGCTCGTTTTCCGTCTCACGTGAACGAACATCGGCAAGTTGGGCTTCAACATCATTATACAGCTTGTCTGCATCGTCAAAATCAGATTTATTCTTATCAAGAGATATAACACTCAGGTTTATATCAAGCTGTTTCATATCTCCGTATAATCCCAAATACTTGCGTGCCTTTTCAGACTGACGTTCAAGCGGACCTATCTGTCCCTCAAGCTCTGTTGAAATATCCGAAATTCTTACAAGATTTTCATCAACCTTAGCAAGCTTTCGTATAGCCTCTTCCTTTTTGTATTTATACTTTGATACACCTGCCGCCTCTTCAAAAAGGCTTCGTCTGTCTTCAGCCTTTGTTGAAAGTATCTGCGACACGTTACCCTGACCTATTATAGAATATCCGTCACGGCCTAAGCCTGTATCCATAAACAGCTCGTGTACATCCTTAAGACGGCATACCGCATCGTTTATTTTATAAACACTCTCACCGCTCCTGAAAAGTCGGCGTGTAACCTTTATTTCTTCATAATCTACATTAAAGTCCTTATTTGAATTATCAAGCACGAGACTTACCTCTGCATAATTCAGGCCTTTACGTGTAGCAGTACCCGTAAAAATAACGTCCTGCATATTAGAACCACGCAAGGATTTTGCACTTGTTTCGCCTATAACCCAGCGTATTGCATCGGAAATATTACTCTTTCCGCTTCCGTTCGGACCTACAACTGCTGTTGCACCATCCATAAAATCAAGCACTGTCTTATCAGCAAAGGATTTAAAACCTTGCAGTTCAAGTCTTTTTAAAAGCAAATACATCTCACCTCTCTTTTTTTCAGGCTTGTATCACCCGAAATCTTTATATCTATTCCTGTGTTTTCTTTTATTTTTCTTATATTTGTACGTCTGTTACCAACTGCTTTTGATATCTCGGAGGAGTTAACATATACCGTTACCTCCCCTTCCATATCCTTTATTGCATCGCATATTATATCATAATACACTGCGCTTTCTACAAGTTCACCGAAAGCACTGTGAAACGGTCCTGCAACAACTGATGCGTTGTCGTTTATTTCATCTGTCGGTTGAAGTCCTATGCGTATTACGTTAATTCCTGCTTTTTCAAACATCAAAAGTAAATCTTTTGACAGCATAACTGCGTCCTCAAGTGTCTGCGGCACGTACTGCTCGTTCTCGTACATCTTTTCAAGATAGGTGTCTTTTATTGTCAGTGTAGGATAAATGCGTACAAACTGCGGATTTAATTCTATTATTCTTTTTGCTGTCAGACGTGCGTATTCCGCCGTATCGCCGGGCAGACCTGTCATCATTTGAAGTCCGAGCGAAAAATCATATTCCTTTATAAGCTTAACGGCCTTTATAACATCATCTGATGAATGACCTCTGTTTGAGGCTTTTAATACGCTATCAACCATAGACTGAACACCCAGCTCAATTGTTGTAACGTGGTGTTTTTTTAAGTTGTCAAGTATCTCTCGGTTTATATAGTCAGGTCGTGTCGACAAACGTATTCCATTAATTCGCCCGTCATTTATATACGGCATAACACGCTCCATTAACAGACTTTGTTCGTCAATAGGTATGCCTGTAAAGCTGCCGCCGAAAAATGCAACCTCAATATCAGCATTTTGCGGTAGTGTTTTCAGATACTCCTCTATTGTAGCTGTAACATCGTAAGGTGTAGTTTCTTTCAGATTACCTGTAATTCTTTTTTGATTGCAAAAAACGCAATCATAAGGGCATCCCTTATGCGGAACAAAAACAGGAATATTATACTTTTTCATGATAGTATACTTCCAACGTCTTTTTTGCCGCCGCCTGTTCTGCTTCCTTTTTACTGTGACCTGTTGCTACAGATTTTGCATCACCATTTACATACGCCTGGACGGTAAATCTTCTGTCATGTTCTCTGCCTGTTTCTTCGATGGTTTTATACGTTACAAAGCTACGTCCGTCACGTTGGATTACTTCCTGTAACAGAGTTTTGTAGTCACTGTATAACTTGCCCTGACAACCAAGCTTGATTTTATCCGACATAAGACCTATAAGCCATTTTCTTGCCGTTTCAAGGTCGCTGTCTAAGTATATAGCACCCAGGACTGCCTCAAATGCATCCGATGTTATAGACGGTCTGCGTCGTCCGCCTGTCTTATCCTCACCTCTGCCCAAGAAAACCAATTCGCTTAATGATATTTTTTTTGCAATTTCTGCAAGAGATTGTTCGCAAACAAGCGATGCACGGATTTTAGATAAATCGCCTTCGTTGACATTTGCCATTTCCTTGAATATACATTCGCTTATTATTATACTTAGCACGGAATCGCCTAAAAACTCTAAACGTTCATTACTGCGTGTATGATTTTCGTTGGCATAGGAGCTGTGCGTAAGAGCAGTTTTCAGTAGTTTTTTAT
>JAQXXM010000034.1 GCA_029226065.1 Clostridiales bacterium | reverse complement strand
GGCAATATAAATGTGTTTGCCAGCAAAGCAAAAGAAAGGACTGATGTAAATATTTTTTTTGAAAATTTCATATCTTCACTCCTATTTTTGTTTTGTTTAGGGGCTGTTGCATTTAGCGCAGACCGTTCAAAGGCTTAAAATTGTATCAAATCAATGCCTGTTAAAGATTTATCAAATAAAATTGATGTTGAAATCCGCATTTTTTTGCGGATTTCTTGTATTGAATGCCTTTGAACTATCCGCAAAACTCACCCTCGGAGTACCAACGTACGCCGTCGGGCAAGGTGAAATGCGTATAAATCCGCATTTCACTTCGTTTTGCGAATTCTGCATCTAAATTCATTCAGCCCCACAAGGAACTGTTGCTAACGCAATACCCCAGTATCTTATATCATAGTTGCGATACATCTTAACACCCTTCCAAAGGCGCGGTATAACCATGGGTAATTATCATATTCAACCCGCATTACTCGGCGGCATTTTGAGAGAGTATCATCAAAATCCTTTTGTACATCACGTACCTGCGGAACATTTAACATATACGTTGCACATTCATAGTGTAGATACAAACTGCGGTAATCGTAATTTATTGTTCCGACAATTGCACGCTGACCGTCACATATTGTATTTTTTGCATGAACGAAGCCGGGTATATATTCATATACCTCAACTCCTATATCAAACAAATCTCTGTAATATGAACGTGCAAGACAATATGGTGCTTTCTTATCAGGCACACCGGGGAGCATTAATCTTACACGCACTCCTCTTGTAACGGCGTATTCCATTGCGTTGTAAATAGCATCGTCAATAACAAAATACGGAGTCATTATATCAACAGTCTTTTTAGCAGAATTAAGCATATCTACATACGCATTTCTGCCCACCAACTGGTTATCAAGCGGCGAATCACCGAACGGAACTACATAGCCCTCCGCCGTTGGCACTGAATATTTTATCGACTCGTTCATAAATCTGCCGATATCAGGCTCATACGTTTCAGAGGTTGTACACCACATAGCCAGGAACAACTCCGTAAGACCGCTTACGCCCTCGCCTATAAGTCTGAAACCCGTATCTTTCCAGTGTCCGAAACGTACTATTTCATTTATATACTCATCCGCTAAATTTACACCGCCCGAGAACGCACACCGTCCGTCTATTACAAGTATCTTGCGGTGGTCACGATTATTCTGATATGTCGACAAAAGTGGCTGTAACGGTGCAAAAATCTGACATTTCACACCCTTGGCTTCAAGAACCTTATCATAGTCCTTGTCCATAATACCCATACAGCCCATACCATCATACATAAGACGTACGTCAACGCCCTGCGATGCCTTGCGGACAAGTATTTCCTCTACCGTCTGCCATACACGGCTTTTCTGATTTATAATGAAAAACTCCATAAATATGAATTTCTCCGCTTTTTCAAGCTCGTCTATCATATCCTTAAACATTTCATCGCCTAAAGCATAATAGGTAACAGCTGTATTTTTAAATACAGCACCATCCCCCGCACGTGAAAGATATTTAATAAGGGAGGTATCTACCCCCTCATTGTCCATTTCAGCAATAAGCGCACTGTCGTCACGGCGGTAACGGCTTAGAAACCTCTGTGCTTTTTTATGTGATTTTAAGATACTTCCCGATATAATTCCCGTATGCGTATACAGATAGAAAAACCATCCGAAATACGGCACAACCGCTATAAGCATTATCCATGTTATTTTAAAAGCACTTTCCTCATGACGATTGACCTCCACAAGGATAAATATTACACTGATAAAATTTGATGCAAGCAGATAAAAACGTACATTATTGGAAATTCCAAAAATGTAAATTGCTATCATTCCCACCTGTAAAAGCAATGTTAGCACTGCAAAAAATTTATTTGAGTATACAAGTTTAAGCAGTTTATTCAATTGTCTACCTCCTCGTATTAATATTCTTTAGTATTACGTATTGTTTTAAATGCCACAGTCTCGCCTTCCTTTTGCAAAAGAACAAGCCAGCTCTCTAAAAGCTTTGCTGTTTCGGGGTGCATATTGCGTTTTGCACTCCCGCCTAAAAAGTAGCCTATAGGATTATCATTTGTATATTTTTTACCAAGGTAAACTTTACCTGCGGCAACTCGGTCGCAAAACATTTCCTTAACGTATTTTATCGGCATTTTCACAGGCTCTATATTACGTGTATCGGGGTTGTAATCTGTCCAATACTCAAAATGATGCTTATTTCTGCCTTTATGGTGCATCCATGCATACGATGCGCCGTAAGCTCTGCGTTCAAACTCCGTCGGACTTTTATCACCTGTAAAAAACTTAACACTCGGCACAAACTCCGTAAGGCTGAACTTTGACAAATCATGCGTTAGTCCCTGTAGGGGTATCCCCACCTTAACGCAATGTA
Source organism: Clostridiales bacterium (assembly GCA_029226065.1). Taxonomy (GTDB): domain Bacteria; phylum Bacillota; class Clostridia; order UBA1381; family UBA1381; genus Ornithomonoglobus. The sequence goes on along the minus strand of JAQXXM010000034.1, from coordinate 7,544 downwards.
TAAATACGTTATACTTATGCTTCATAATTGTATTAAAATGACGTATCAAGCTAATCATATCAATTTAATCCTTCCAAACTAATTCCGTTATATTTTACCACATTTTTGAATTTTTTTCAATAGTTTCAGAAAAATGTGTTTTGATTTGTACCAAAAAAGTCGCATACAAAAAAGTTACCTTAAAAAAGTATTGAATTTTTTATGTAAATGGTATACAATAGATATATAAAATCACAAGGAGCAGATAGGCTATGAATATGCAGAATTACGGAAGTATGCAAGGCAAAAAAACAAGACGCACAAGACGTAAAATTGTTGGCGGTATTATTATACTTGTTATATTGCTGGCAGGTCTTTATATATTGGGAGTTCTTACAAGCAACGGTCCGGAATATCAGATGCGCACGAGTATGCTTGAGGAAAATCACACACTTAAGGAACAGGTTGCAGAGCTCGAAGAAAAAATAGAGGGTTTAGAAAAAGAGATTGAAAGTCTGAAGGCTTATAGCGATACGGATGATGAACCTGACAAATCCGATAATCCATCTACGCCACGTGATGAGGAGAGATAAGACTATGTCAGTTAAAATCATTACAGGTGCCATTGGTGCCGGAAAAACCCGTTTTTGCATTGACGATTTAAGGAAAACGCACAATGATAATCCCGACACACGATGTATAATGCTCGTACCATCTCATTATTCACACGAAACAGAACGTATGCTTATAAATGAATTTGGCGGAACAGGGCTGAATAACATAGAGTGTACGTCCTTTGAAAAGCTTGCACGTGAGCTTTTGCCCAAAACCGCAAAAAGACTTGGCGCATCAGGAAAAAATGCGCTTGTTTGCCGTGCAATATCCATGACTCTCTCGCAGATACAAAATGATAACGAACAGCTTGACCGACGTATTGTACGCGCCATTTCAAAGAGAGGCTTTGTTGACGTTGCCGCATCACTTATAAGCGAAATGCATCGATATAATGTAAAATATGATACTCTTAACGAGTACGCAAAATCAGAACAAAACCCTGTTCTTGCACAAAAGCTAAAGGTTTTATCGTATATATCCGAAAAGTATGATACACTTTTAACTTCTGCCGACTACGTCGATGCTGATGATGACCTGTCACGTCTTGCATCGGTTATCTGTAATCATTTTAAGAACTGCGACAAAATATGGATAGATAAATTTGACGAATTTCTGCCACAACAATTTGAGGTTGTACGTGCGCTTATTGACAGCGGTGCGGATATTACCATTACATTTAACACATCAAATTCAAACACGTACTACGCCACAAAAAATACAGTTTCGGCTTTATGTGACTATACCGATGCAAAGCTAGTTCATCTTGACAGCAAAATGACACATATCAATGCTCCCGATTTGAAATTTCTTTTTTCTACCTGGTTTGACAGGACGGTATATAATGATAAATGTACAAACATAGAAATTTTTGCGTCACGTGATGCATATACAGAGACCGAGCATACCGCTCGCAAAATTCTTGATCTTGTACGTGAACATAATTATCGTTTTTGTGATATAGGTATTTTATGTGGTACAGAAGATGAGTATTCGCATATAATCGAGGCAGTATTTGATGAATACGATATACCATATTATACGGACAATACAATTGCAATATCGGAATATCCCATAGCTATGCAAATACTTTCTCTTTTTAACGTAATAGAGCATAATTGGAACTACAGCTCTATGTTTGAATATCTCCGTGCAGGGTTTATATACACAAAATGCAGCAACAAGGGTAAAGTAAAATACAAACGTATTGATCCCGATGAGTTAGACGTATTGGAAAATTACGTATTGAAATACGGAATTACATATAAAAACGCCTGGTGCCGTTCGTGGCTTTGCAAAACACGTTCTGTCATTGACACTGCTTTTGAAAACGATAATCCTGGCGAAGATGCCACCGAAAAAATGGACGAACTAAGACAGACAATAATTACACCTATTTTAAACTACAGTGAGGCCATAAAAAGCTCTAAAACCGTATCCGATTACTGTCGTGCTCTTTTTGCATTTTTGGAAGATGTAAATTTATATCAGGGCTTAAAAACCGAGCTTCTTTCTATGGCAATAAACAACGCAACAACAGATGCACAACGATTCGGACAGATTTGGAATCTTATACTAAGCGTCATTGATGAGGTAAATGCTGCGTTAGGCACTGAAGAAGTGTCTCACAGCGAGTTTTGTGAATATATAAAAGCGGCTATGAGCCAATGTCAGATACGTACTGTTCCGTCAGGTATAGACAGGGTATTTATCGGCTCTGCCGATATGAACCGCGCTATTCCTACGCCTGTTGTATTTGCAATGGGAGCTGTAGCAGGTACATATCCGAAAATCAGTACACAAGAGGGATTTTTATCAAATGCGGACAGAGAAACGTTACTTGAGCATGAGCTAAGGCTCGCTCCTACTACTTTAAAAAAGGCAGAAAAGCAAACAGAAACTGTGTATAAGCTTATGAGTGCGGCACAGGACAAGCTGTATATAAGCTATCCGTCGATCACATCAGACGGACATTCCACGCTTCCCTCACAGCTTATAACCGATATTATGTCAAAATTCAAAGACCTTAATATTTCTGACGATATTATGCAGGAAGACAACAGCATAATGTATATATCATCCCCTAAGGCAACTATGCACAAGTTCTTAATAAGTCCGAGTACGCATCCGCTATGGTCTCATGTAGATAACTGGTTTTCCGAGCATAACGAATGGAGAAATAAGTTATTTACTGTCAGGAAGGCGAAAACGCAGTTTAGCCGACAAAGTATAAAGCTAAGCCCCGACATTGCAAAAAGCCTCTATGAGGGCAAAAACAGATATAGTGCGACACGTCTTAATGCCTATGCAAACTGCCCATTCAGCCATTATTTACAGTACGGATTATCAGCTCATGAACGTGAAGAATACGAGATGCAGTCAAAAGATACAGGCTCTTATGCACACGAAATCATACGTCGTTTCTGTGCAAGAATAGACGAGGATACCTCGCTTGACTGGAACAGTGTCAATGATGAGCAGTGCAATTCCATTGTATCAGAGATTGTATCAGATACTATTTGCAATATCACAGCATCTGATATGCAGGATAAGGAAATGACCGCCGATATATTAAGCCGTATGGGCGATACCGTAAAGGAGGCGGCAAAAACCGTGTGCCGCAGTATACAATGCGGAAAATTCAGAACAGCGGCATACGAAAAGGAAGTACGTGTCAAGCTTACGGATGATATAGAGTTTGGAGGAATAATCGACCGTCTTGATGTTTGCGAGCATGACGGTATAAATGAGTACAGAATTATAGACTACAAGACGGGAAACAAGGAATTTTCAGTTGCTGATGTATATAATGGACTTGATATGCAGCCTGTCATATATGCACTTGCTATGCGTATGATTGACGATAAGGCTGTAATATCGGGAATGTACTACAGTCTGATGCATAATGATTTTGCACAGGTTGGAGTTACAAGCAGAGATAAAACTATTGAAAATGAGCTTAAGAAAAACACTGCGTATAACGGTATAACCTTTGTAGGAAATGATAAAACACAAAACATTCCTAAAGAGGAGCTTGACCGAATTGAAAGCGAGCTGTCACGCAGTAATTCACCATTATTTTTTAAAGATAAAAGCAATGAGTTCGGTTACAGCAAAAGCGTAAGAACACGTTCTGAGGGCGAACTCCTGATGGAGAAGGTTCGTTGCAACATAATTGACGCCGATAAAAATATACGCAATGGCAATATTGACGTTACGCCGCTTGTACGAGGTCAGAAACGTGCTTGTACATACTGTGCATATTCATCGGTATGCCGTTTCGATGAGGCGCTTATAAATGAAAAATGTATCACTCAGAATGACAGTGCTGTCTGGGAATTACTTGAGGAGGATGAGTAAATGGGCTGGACTTACGACCAGGAAAAAGCGATATATACCGATACAGGTAACGGCAATTTACTTGTATCCGCCGCGGCGGGCTCAGGTAAAACGGCTGTACTTGTAGAAAGGATATTACAGAAAATTTTAAGCGGCAAAAGCACAATTGACCGACTTCTTGTTGTTACATTTACAGAGGCGGCAGCATCGGAGATGCGTCAGAAAATCGTAAAACGTCTGTACGAATATATTGACAGCCCCGACAGTACGCCTGATCAAAAACAGCTTATAAGGAGTCAGATACGTCTAACTCAAACTGCCGATATAATGACAATTGACAGCTTTTGCTACCGTGTTGTACTTAATAATTTCCATAATTTGGGTATTGACCCTGATATACAGATATGCGATGATGCGATGGCGGATATGCTCTTTGATGAGGCAATGTCTGCGGTTTATGAGAGTATTTATAAATCAGACGATGAGAATGTAAAAACACGTTTTAAGCGTTTGACTGATTTTTATGCTAAGGACAGGACAAATGACGGACTTTCAGACTTGATTTTTGCGATATATAAATTCACCGAGCCCTTCGCCGATCCTGAAAAATGGCTCAATAATGCTGTTTCTGATTTTGATTTGCCGCTATTTAGTCAGGCGGCTGTTAAATACCGTATTAATTACACAAAAGCTACGGCAAACCTTGCAATCAGTGAGCTTAGCGGTATATCACATCAGGACGAAGATGTTGAGAAATGCTTTGATTTTGTGTATAATATTGCAAAATCAATCTCGGATGCGGAAAACTGGGATGAAATATTTGCCGTCTATAAGGAGCATTTCAATACACCTAAAAAACGTGAGAAATTCTCAAATATTGCATCAGGGTTGACGAGCGGCGACGAGCGTGACAGGATAGAGTTTGCTTCAAAGCTGTTATGCGAGCCTTTCTCGCCCGATAAAAGCAAACGCCCGCCAATCGGCGTAACTCTGTCAAAGGAGGAAATGGAGAACTCTCATCCATCAGAAGTATTTAAAGAAGAATCCTCCGATATTGCATGGATAGTTACTCTGTTTATTAATGAACTCAATAAAATAAAAGAAAGCCGTAATCTGTATCAGTTTTCGGATATAGAACAACTCACATACAAGCTGTTTAATGAAAATGAGATTATACGCAATCAATATCGTGATAATTACGATGAAATTCTCATAGACGAGTATCAGGACACGAATATGCTACAGGATACTATTTTTGGGCTTATATCACATAATAATATTTTTATGGTGGGCGACCTTAAACAGAGTATCTACAGGTTCAGAAAAGGCGATCCGTATATATTCAAGTCAAAGTCGCACGACTACGCACTCTCAAATTCAAATCACAGCAGGATTATGCTTTCACAGAATTTCCGCAGCCGTCAGGAGGTACTGCAAAGTGTAAATGATATTTTTTCTAAAATAATGTCAGAATCTGCAGGCGATGTTGAATATGCGGATAAAGAGCTTATTGTTCGTGATAATGAGTTTGAGTATTACCCCCAAGCGGAGCAAAATACAAAATCCGAACTCCACTATATTGCAATAAGCGACGATGCAGAGCTTGAACGTGATGTATGTGAGGCACGCTATACAGCGAAAAAGATAAAAGAACTTTTGTCAAACGGAACAAAGGTATATGATAAAACGCTTAACGCAATGCGTCCTATACAAAAGCGTGATATTGTAATACTTGAAAACTCGGTTAAATATAATTATCAAATCATTACAGACGAGCTTGCACGCTTAGGAATTACATCTTACGTTGACAGAAGCACATTCTTTGACAGGCGTGAAATAAGCGTAATGGTGTCGCTTATATCCGTAATAAATAATTCACATAACGATATTGATCTTATCAGCGTACTACGCTCACCGCTGGGCGGTTTTACGGACGATGAGCTGTCGGTTATACGTATCCATTCCAGGTCAAGCCGATATTTTATAGATGCACTCGCTTTATACGCAAAAAGCGGCGAAGACAGTCAATTATCGTCAAGATGCTATCAGTTTATAACGAATATTAAACGTTGGCGTGATTATGTACGAAAGAAGTCTGTTGCACAGCTTATATGGGCAATATATGAAGAAACGTGTTTTTATGATATGATGGGTGCTATAGAGGGCGGAGATGAGGCACAAACGAATTTACGGCTTCTTTATGAACGTGCAAAGCAGTATGAGGGTTCAGGATTTAAGGGACTGTTTAATTTTGTAAGCTATATAAAACGGCTTGAAGACAGTGACAGTGATGTCGAAGGAGCCAAACTAATAAATGAAAACCACGATGTTGTGCGTATTATGACAATTCATAAGAGTAAAGGTCTGGAGTTTCCGTATGTGTTTCTGTTAGGAGCAGGACGCAGTTTCCCCACAAAGCAGGATATGTCCGTTATTCGAATTCACAAGGATTTAGGCTTCGGGTTGCCAAACATTGATTATGACGGTCACTATGCCAAAAAAACGTATCCTTTTGAGTTGATTTCACGAATAAACAAAACGGAGGGTATATCCGAGCGAATGAGACTGCTCTACGTTGCGCTGACACGTCCGTGTGAGAAGCTATATGTCATTATTGCCCAGAATAATAAAGGAGATATCACCGAAGATGATATAGAAAAATCCTGGAAATCCGCACTGACAGGCGGTAAATTCCTCCCGTCCGATGCTCTGTCGGCAAAGGGATTTTATAGCTGGATTTGTCCTGCGGCATACGCATCACCCGATAGCTGGGACGTACATATCAAAATTATAAACACAACTATAGAGTCGGATGAAGGTGCAGATAAAAACGATACTCCCACATACGAGGACAGCAACGAACTGCGTAAAAGTGTGTATGAGATACTCGACTATACCTACCCCTATCGGGAAAGTTATTCTATACCAACAAGGACTTCTGTCACACAATTAAAAGAACTTTCTTCCGAATACAACGAAGAACCTGACAGCCGCAAGGTATCGGGAGTTGACGATGTCGCCGAGCTTATGTTCTCGCCTTTGCACAGCAAGCCTAAGTTTATGCTTGACGAGAGCGAAAAGCCCGCAAATGAAATAGGTACACTCTACCACCTTATTATGTCGGAGCTTGATATAGATAAAATATCAAAAAACGGCACAGATATTATAGATGCAGAAATTCAGCGTATTGTGTATGACGGTAAAATGTCCGAAAGTGACACAAAATACATTGATACAGATAAAATCAAAGACTTTTTCAAAAGCGATATCGGCTTGCGTATGATGAAATCCTGTAACATTAACCGTGAAAAGCCATTTCAGATTAATATTTCAGCCAAGGAATATGATCCGTCACTTTCGGATAATTCAGCAAGTGATACTGTAATTCTGCAAGGTATAATAGACTGTTTCTTTGAAGAGTCTGACGGTTTTGTATTACTTGACTACAAAACCGATAAGGTGAAAAACGGCGCCGATGAAATCAAAAAACGCTACTCAAAACAGCTTGAGCTTTATAAAAAAGCAATTGAGGAGCTTACAAAAAAGCCTGTTAAGGAATGTTATTTATACCTGTTTGACACAGGCGAAACAACGTAAAACTAATCTCCCAAGCA
>JAQXXM010000033.1 GCA_029226065.1 Clostridiales bacterium | reverse complement strand
GCATAGATTCAATTACTGCAATATTTATAACACCCTTTGACTTCCATCGAATAGATGTGCAAGCGGGTACAGAGTCACATTTTATTAAAATCTCATTTGACGAAACACTGCTAAAAACAGACAATAAACCTGATTCGTCATTAGTTATAAGCCGCATACCACAGGAAAGCTTTTTAAGCTTGGCATTTAATGAGGCATATATTCATCGTGACGAAAAAAATTATTTGCAAATGCTTATAAACGCAATGGTATTTCGTATGACAAGCGATGGTGAATATTTAAGTCAAGGACAATCAACACACAGATACAAGCTTGCGTCTGAGGCAATAAAATTAATTAACAAAACATTCCCTAATACAATATATTTAAATGATATTGCTGACAAAATGTGCGTTACACCTCAATATTTATCCCAAGCCTTTAAATCGGAAATGCATATCGGATTTTCAGAATATGTAAGCAAAATGCGATTGAACTATGCTGCGGTTTTGCTTGCGGAAACAAACGAATCCGTTACCGATATTTGCTTTGCAAGCGGATATGGTAACCTATCACATTTTTTGCGATGCTTTAAAAAAGAGTATGGCGTTTCACCGAAAAAATACAGAGTAAATGCAAAAAATTAACGAAAGATGAATGTTTATTTTTCGGTTTTATATTGACATATAACAGCATTTGTGCTAAACTGTAAATATAATTAAACAATTCTTCGGGGTAGTGTGAAATTCATGACCGACGGTGAGTAAAATCCTTATGGGTTTTATAAGTCCGTGAGCCTTTAGTGGGTTGATTTGGTGCAAATCCAAAACCGACGGTAAGCGTATTTATTATGCAGAGTCCGGATGAGAGAAGAAAATGTCTTTTTTGCGTATGCACCTCGAAGTTGTGAGGTGTATTTTTATTGGACGAAAAGTATATGCGCCGTGCAATTGAGCTTGCAAAACTGGGAGAGGGCTTTACAAATCCTAATCCGCTCGTAGGTGCCGTAATTGTAAAAAACGGAAAAATAATAGGTGAGGGGTATCACGAAATATACGGAGGCTTACACGCAGAAAGGAATGCGTTAAAAAACGCCACAGAGTCTGTAGACGGCTGTGATATGTACGTTACACTGGAGCCGTGTTCGCATCATGGCAAACAACCGCCATGCTGTATAGCAGTAGCAGAAGCGGGAATAAAGAATGTATACATAGGCTCAGACGATCCAAACCCATTGGTATCGGGCAAGGGGATAGAATATTTAAGGGCAAAGGGTGTAAACGTAACTACGGGTATTCTGAAAGCAGAGTGTGACAGCTTAAACAAAATATTTTTTCATTATATTACTCATAATACGCCGTATGTTATTATGAAAACAGCAATGTCTATTGACGGAAAATGTGCATCATTTACAGGTAATTCAAAATGGATTTCAAATGAGCTCTCACGTGACGATGTACACAGGACACGCAAGCGTGTCGCAGGAATTATGGTAGGAATTAATACTGTACTGCGTGATGATCCAATGCTTAACTGCCGTTGTGAAAATCCAAAAAACCCCATTCGGATAATATGCGACAGCAATCTCAGAATTCCACTGTATTCACAGATTATGAAAACAGCAGGCGACATCCCTACAATTATTGCTACAGTGTCGGAGGATGATGAGAAAATAAATGCAATAAGAAATATGGGTGCAGATGTTATACAAACACAGGGGAAACAGGTAGAGCTTGAACAACTTATGAGAGAGCTTGCTAAACGACGTATTGACAGCATACTTCTTGAGGGCGGAGCAGAGCTTAACGCATCGATGCTTAAATCACGTCTTGTCAACAAGCTTGAAGTATATATTGCACCGAAAATTATAGGCGGAACAAAGTCAAAATCCGTTGTCGGCGGAGATGGCGTAGAGCTTGTAAAGGATGCATATATGTTTAAAAATCCTGTTATAAGCCGATTTGGTGACGATATAAAAATAGAGTATGAGAGGGAATGATATGTTTACAGGGATTATTGAGGAGATAGGCAGTATCGAAAGAATAACTCACGGTGCAAAATCCTGTCAGTTAAAAATCAAAGCCGACAAAATATTCGATGACTTAAAGCTTGGCGACAGCGTTTCGGTGAATGGTGTATGTCTTACTGCGTGTGATATAAGAGAACCGTATTTTACGGCAGATGTAATGGCTGAAACTATGCGGCGTACGGGTATTGGCAAGCTTGTAAACGGAAGCCGTGTAAACCTTGAACGTGCAATGCTGCTTGGAGGCAGATTTGGCGGACATATAGTGAGCGGTCATATAGACGGCACAGGCACAATTATAAATATGGTGCGTGAGGATAATGCGGTGATAATTACAATATCTGCACCTGATGAAATAACAGACTATATTGTCCATAAAGGCTCTGTAGCCCTTGACGGTATCAGTCTCACAATAGCTGATGTAAAACAAGACCGATTTACCGTATCAATTATACCCCATACGGCAAGTGAAACTACCCTTCTTGACAAAAAGACAGGGGATATGATAAATATAGAATGTGACGTAATCGGCAAATATGTAAAGAAGTTTACAGACAATAAAAAGGGCGGACTGACAATGGAACGCTTGATAGAAAACGGATTTTAGGAGATTGATATGAAATTTGATAAAATAGAACAGGCTCTTTCTGATTTGAGAGACGGAAAAGTAATACTGTGCACAGACGATGAGAACAGAGAAAACGAAGGCGATCTTATTTGTGCGGCAGAGTTTGCAACAACTGAAAATGTGAATTTTATGGCTTGTGATGCAAAAGGGCTTATATGTATGCCAATGAGCAGTGAGTATATTAAAAAGCTTGGCTTGCGTCCTATGGTGGCAAATAATACGGACAATCACGAAACGGCATTTACTGAATCTATCGACCATATTGACACTACCACAGGCATAAGTGCCGAGGAACGTGGGTTTACGGCAAGAATGACGGTTAGCGATGATATTAAACCGTGCGATTTACGAAGACCTGGACATATGTTCCCCCTTGAGGCAAAGGCAGGAGGTGTATTTGAACGTAACGGTCATACCGAAGCAACTGTTGATTTGTGCCGATTGGCAGGTCTTAAGCCTGTTGGTTTGTGCTGTGAGATTATGCGTGAGGACGGCACAATGATGCGTGGAGAAGAACTGACGGAATTTGCAAAGAAACATAATCTTACATTTATTTGTATACGTGATTTACAAGCCTACAGACGTAAGCATGAAATATTTATGAAACGTGAGGCACAGGCAAAATTGCCGACAAAATACGGTGAGTTTGAAATTTGCGGATATACCAACACCATAACAGGCAAATCACATATTGCACTTGTAAAAGGTGATGTTTCTGACGGTGAGCCTGTGCTGTGCAGAGTTCATTCGGAATGTATGACAGGCGATGTATTCGGCTCCTGTCGGTGCGACTGCGGTGAACAGCTTGCTCAGGCAATGATGGAGATAGAAAAAGAGGGCAGAGGTGTAATAGTGTATCTGCGACAAGAGGGCAGAGGTATAGGGCTTATAAATAAGATAAAGGCATATACATTACAGGAAAACGGTTTTGATACGGTTGAGGCAAATGTAGAGCTGGGCTTTCCACCTGATTTGCGTGACTATAGTGAGGGTGCTCAGATACTGCGTGACTTAGGCATATCAAAGCTCAGGATAATGACAAATAACCCTGAAAAGATAACGGATTTATCTGAATACGGACTTGAAATTACAGAGCGTGTACCGATAAAGATACCTGCAAAAAAGGAAAATGAGTTTTATCTCAAAACAAAACAGAACAAAATGGGACATTTATTCAAATATTAATAAGGAGGATTTTAAAATGAATGTACTTGAAGGAAAATTAAATGGCGAGGGTTTAAAAATTGCGTTGATAGGCTCAAGATTTAACGAGTTTATCACATCAAAGCTTATAGGCGGAGCTGAGGACTGCTTAAAGCGACATGGAGTGAAGGATGAGGATATTACTCTTGTATGGGTGCCTGGTGCATTTGAAATTCCTGTAATGGCTAAAAAGCTTGCAGAATGTGATGAATATGATGCGGTTATATGTCTTGGTGCTGTAATACGCGGTGCTACATATCATTATGAAATGGTGTGCAACGAGGCGGCAAAAGGTATTGCACAGGCATCTATGGCAACAGGCAAGCCTGTGTTATTCGGCGTAATTACAACAGATACAATCGAGCAGGCAATCGAGCGTGCAGGCACAAAGTCAGGAAATAAGGGCTATGACTGTGCAATGTCGGCAATAGAAATGGCAAATGTATTTAAAGCAGTTGCAGGTAAATAATATGAATAAAAAGATTTTAAATATGATAAATACGACTGTCGGACAGCTTGTTTTTGCATTGCTTTCGGGATTGGGATATTTTATGCTTGTGTTTGGCTGGATAATGGACTTTTCCCGAGGAATATGGCTTATGCCGTTATATATTGCACCTATTATTATCTGCGGTGCGGCGCTGATTATAATAAAATTGATAAAAGCATCACGTGAGGCGGAGAATGAGAAAAATATCCTGCGGATATTTTGGCTCCATACAGCTGTAATTCTAATGGGCATTGTCTTTTTTGTTTCTTAATAAATTCAAAAAATATGTCGATAGACAAGTGGATAATTTGTTAGCATAATAAATACAACAGGAATTTATATGAAAGTGTTGACAGTGTATATGCTAAACTGTACTATAAAAGGAGAAACTACAAATGACTGAAAAAGAAAAAATGCTTGCGGGTAAAATATATGACCCTTCCGATAAAGAGCTTGCCGGACTCAGGACAAAAGCCCACAGGCTGAGTAAAGAATACAATGAGCTTCTTGAAACAGATGAAAAACGTGCAAAAATTATAAAAGAGCTTGGGATAATCGGGGATGACGTTTATTTTCAAGGACCAATTCAATTTGATTATGGGTGCTTTACATCTATTGGGGCAAATTCTTATGCAAATTTCAATTTTACTTGTGTTGACTGCTGCCCCGTGACAATCGGAGAAAATGTGTTTTTCGGTCCTAACGTTTCTCTTCTTACTCCGATCCATCCACTTCGTTGGCAGGATAGAAATCAGTATGTAAAACCGGACGGCACCCCTACCGATAAAGAATATGCAAAACCCATTACCATTGGCAGCAATTGCTGGATTGCAGGAAATGTTACCATATGC
>JAQXXM010000032.1 GCA_029226065.1 Clostridiales bacterium | reverse complement strand
GTCGCCGTCAGCAATTTTCGGATTGCCTTGAATTACCACATCATTGTCTGAGTGATAGAATTTAGATAATTCGATATTGTTGTTATTCTCTATGTTTCCTGTATAAACCTTTTTAACTTCTGCAAGAGCTTCATCAGAAAGGGGAACGGCGAAAAAGCCGTCTGTTATAACATCTTTACCGACAACCATTCTTGCAGCATTTTTGAATACTGAATAGATATTTTTTGTGTGCTTCAGGCTTAAAATTTCGCCCTCTGCATAATTAACATCTGTGTCGGTTACATCTTCATTAACAGGGGTATTTTCGGTGCTAACAGGCATATTTTTCTCATTTATGCTCGTTAGCCTTGTCTGCGAATTATCAGATTTGTTATACTGGTCAACACTGCGGGTGTCATCACCTGTCAAATCCATTCGTATTATCTGGCTGTAATCAAAAACTATATATGATGTGCCTGCACCTGCTTCATATTCATTCGTGTACGATATTCCGTCATAGCCTTTTGATTTTAGTATCTCAATAAGCTTTGCGTTGCTACCCGCGGAAATACCGTTTTTAATAAAGCTTAGTGCTTCATCACGAGTAAGAACGCCCATTCGCTCTAATTCCTTTGCAAGCTGAGGTGCGTTCCAATTAGTGAAGTCCCCATCCACTACAAGAGGATTTGTTATATTGAGATATGCCTGAATATATGTAGGGTTACTTATTCCCTTGTCGTTTGCCCTTTGCGTTGCCTGTGCATAGCTTCCGAAATGAATACCTATATCACCTGCACGCAATTTGACATAAGATTTATCCGTAGCATGATATACTGGTATAAGCTGTCCGTTTTCGTTCCTTACAACAGAGTTTGTAAGCCTCTTTAAATTCTCATCAGAAACAATATTACCGGCTATATCTGTGTTTAAATTAGATGCCCCAAAATACTCTGCGATATTATCCGCAAACAACGAGCGTAGCTCATTGTCAGGATTGGTAAGCATATCGTATGTGGCTACCTCTGACAAAGAATAAAGATCAAGTCGCTCATCGCCTACATATCGCTGCTCTAAGGTATCATAAACTCTTTGACTTATCTCGTTTCCAACAAATGTCGCTAATTTTTCAAATTTACTGTCATTTACAAGTATTTCAAGAGTTCTTGTTTCAATAGCTCCACGTCCTCTTGTGATAGTTTGTCCCGTTCTGCGTTCTTCAAGTGAATTTGTATACAATCCCTCATCCATTCCTTGCGTTCGCTCTCCGGTTTGCATTTGGCTATATCCGACGCCATTTTGATGCATCGCTGTCCTCGTGTCAGTGCCATATCCTGATACTCCTTTCACACTATTTGAATTTGGTATCATTCTATCATAGTTTGAATTGATTTTCAAGGGTGAATTTTGAGGAACTGACATTGTAAACAATTTTAATTATTTAAAATTTACCTCTTGACATCATACGTAATTTGTGTTATACTGATAAAATCAGAGGTTTACCCTAAATTAACAGGAATAAATTTCCTGTTATCTGTGAAAACGCATAACTGTGCGGTTTTTGCATTAGGGTAGTTTGGCAAACATAAACTAAATGACGAGGTGATTTTCTAAATGTTACACGCACAGAAGGCCGGTAAAAATATTCGACTAAGCTATGCGAAAATTAAAGAGGCTTTGGAGATGCCTAATCTTATAGAAGTTCAGAAGGACTCCTATAAATGGTTTATCGAAGAGGGCTTAAAAGAGGTGTTTAACGACATTTCTCCAATTAAGGACCACGCCGAAAAGCTATCGCTTGAGTTTTACGATTATAAGCTTGAGGATAATACAAAATATTCGGTTGAGGAATGTAAAGAGCGTGACGTAAAGTACGCAGCGCCCTTAAGAGTAAACGTAAGGCTTATTAATAACGAAACAGGCGAAATTAAAGAGCAGGAAATCTTTATGGGCGAGTTCCCGATTATGACTGAGCAGGGTACCTTTATCATAAACGGTGCTGAACGAGTTATAGTCAGTCAGCTTGTACGTTCTCCGGGAATATATTTTGAGTTTGAACGTGACAAGAACGGTAAACCGCTTTACAAGTCTACCGTTATCCCCTACAGAGGTGCATGGCTTGAATATGAGACCGACTCAAATGACGTTTTCTCAGTTCGTCTTGACAGAACAAGAAAGCTGCCTATGACAGTTCTTTTAAGAGCAATGGGACTTGAGTCTAACGGTCAAATCATTGATATGTTCGGTGATGATGAAAAGATTCGTGCAACACTTGATAAAGATGTATCAACATCACGTGATGAGGCGCTCCTTGAAATATATAAAAAGCTTCGTCCGGGCGAGCCATTAAACGTAGAAAATGCCGAGTCACTTATTACAAATATGCTGTTCGATCCCAAGCGTTACGATTTAGCACGTGTGGGCCGTTATAAGTACAACTTAAAGCTTCAGATAAAGGACAGAATAAAAGGCTTTGAGCTTGCACAGGACGTTGTTGACCCGAGAACAGGCGAAATACTTGCAAACGCAGGCGACATCGTTTCAAAGGAACAGGCAGAAATAATCGACCGTGCAGGTGTAAACCGTGTTGAGGTTATAATTGACGAACAGAAAGTAATCGTATTCTCAAACGATATGGTATACCTTGATGAGTACGTTGATTTTGACGTAACAGAGCTTAACGTTAAGGTGGACAAGGTAAGACGCAGTGTCCTTGAGGATATTATAGAAAAGGCAGAGGGTGACACAGAGGAAATCAAGCGTCAGATAGAGCTTAGAATTGCCGAGTTAAGCCCCAAGCATATTACAATTGATGATATATTTGCATCAATCAACTATTGTTTGAACCTTGCAAAGGGTACGGGATCATGCGATGATATCGACCATTTGGGCAACCGCCGTTTAAGATGTGTAGGCGAGCTTTTGCAAAATCAGTTCAGAATAGGTCTTTCAAGAATGGAAAGAACTGTCCGTGAGCGTATGTCAACGCAGGAGCTTGAAATAATCACACCGTCATCACTTATAAATATACGTCCGATAATCGCTACAATAAATGAGTTCTT
>JAQXXM010000031.1 GCA_029226065.1 Clostridiales bacterium | reverse complement strand
GTTCCTGCATTTAATGTTTATAATTTAGAAACGCTTATGGGCGTTGCAAAGGCAGCTGAGGAAACACAAGCACCGATTATAATTCAGATGTACAGCCGTCTTTTTAATACGGGTACAGGCGAGTTTATGGCTCCTGTTATTAAGTATGTTATGAATAAGCTCAAAACACCTGTTGCATTTCATCTTGACCACGGTGCAGGTATACCCGAGTGTATTCGTGCAATGCGTTTTGGCACAACAGGCGTTATGATTGATGCTTCAACTTTGCCTCTTGACCAGAACATAGAAACAACAAAAAAAGTTGTTGATATGGCAAGAGAGGCAGGTATTTCTGTCGAGGGTGAGCTTGGACATATAGGCTCAACAAAGGACGAAAAGTGGGATGCATATACTGAGACTGCCGATGCTGTAAGATACGTAAACGAAACAGGTATTGATGCTCTTGCTATAATGGTGGGAACGGCACACGGAAAGTATGCACAGGCACCTGTTCTTGCAATTGACAGAATTGCAGAAATTCATTCTCAAACAAAGGCACACCTTGTACTTCACGGCGGTTCAGGAGTTCCCGATGACCAGGTAAAAGCCGCAGTTGATGCAGGAATACGCAAAATCAATTTTGGTACAGATGTTTGCTATGCATTTATGGATGCCTATAAGGAGCTTGATCCCTACAGTGCACCGCTTGACGTTACTATGTCAAAGGTTGCACAAAACGTAAAAGAATTTGCGATAGAAAAAATCAAGCTTCTTGGTGCGTGCAAAATGCAATAAAGGGAGTGATTTATAATGGATAACCAATACAGCTTTAACTTTCAGGGTAAAACTGTTGTAGTAACAGGCGCTGAAAGGGGAATAGGACTTGAAATTGCAAAGGGATTTGCAAGGTCGGGAGCGAATGTTGCAGTTGCCGGAATGATGGAGGCAGAATTTGATAATGCCTCTGAAGAAATATCAAAAGAGGGTGTAAAATGCTTGTGTATCAAGACAGATGTTTCAAATGAGGACTCTGTAAAGAATATGATATCACAGGTTAAAAATACCTTCGGCAGAATTGATATTTTAGTAAACAACGCAGGTATTAACAAGCTCTATCCGGCAGAGAAAATGCCTTTAGAGGTTTGGAACAGTATAATCGGCGTCAATCTGACGGGAGTGTTTTTGGTGAGCCGTGAAGCGGCTAATGTAATGCTTGAGCAAGGTGGAGGAAATATTGTAAATATTACATCAATGTCGGGACTTGTTGTAAATCCGCTCCCACAAACCCAGTGTGCATATAACAGCTCAAAGGCAGGAGCTATAATGCTTACAAAGTGCATGGCTGTCGAATGGGCAGAACGAGGTATAAGAGTAAACGGCATTGCACCGGGATTTATGAATACACCGCTGACAAAAAAACGTCTTACAACACCGAATGACCCGGCTGTTAAAAAATGGATAGAGGGAACACCGCTGAACAGAGTCGGCGAGCCGTCTGAACTTGTGGGACTTGCCCTGTATCTTGCTTCAGATGCATCAAGCTACACAACGGGAACTGTTATTTCAGTTGACGGCGGATATACGTGTCTCTAAAAATATGAATTATCAGGAGAAAGAAAATGCTTGAAATTTTAAAGAAGAAAAACCCCGAGCTTAAAGTTTATTCAGTATTTGATGAGGAATTTAAAAGCTTCGGAAGAGTTATAGAAAATATTGATACAACGGAAATCGTAAACGTAGGAGAAAAAATCCCTATGCCTGAAATGGGAGTTAGATATGTACCCTCCGAGGCAGAATTTGAGAAACTTCCCATTGCAGAAGAAATCCAAAATGAGCTTTTCGGCACACTTCCCGCGCAGTTGGGCTATTGTCATGGACACAGCTCATTTTTAAACGCTGCAGAATGGCACACATCAAGCGAAATAAATATTGCCATAACTCCCATGGTTCTGATTATGGGACACAGATGGGAGATAGAAAACGACAAAATCGACTCGTCGAAGTTTGTGGCATTTTATCTTCCGAAAGGAACGGTAATAGAATGTTTTGCAACAACTCTGCATTACTGCCCATGTCAGGTTTCAGACGAGGGCTTCGGATGTGCCGTTGGACTTCCAAAAAGTACAAACACGGCTCTTGATGATGTGCTAAATGATAAGCTCATAAGCGCAAAAAATAAGTGGATAATATGTCATGAGGAAAATCAATCGGCAATAGCAAGAGGGATTACACCCGGCATAACAGGAGTAAATTTCGAGATAAAGTATTAAATATGTTTTTGAGAAAGGGCCGTGAGGACTTTGGCTGATATTCTTATAAAAAACGGACGTGTCTGGGACGGAGAAGAATTATATTATTCTGATATTTTAATAGATAACGGAAAAATAATAGAAATACTCCCGAAAATAAATGCAGATGCTGATTTTGTATACGATGCATCGGGGAAAACCGTTTTGCCCGGTCTTGTTGACATACATACGCATCTGAAAACATTGTCCTCTGAAAGTATCGGCGTACAGGCAGAAATGGGGTGCTTCCCGTTTGGTGTGACATCTGCCGTTGATACGGAGGGGTGTGCGGGCAATAAATATTTGTCAGACCTTCTTATGGTAAAAAACGTAGTTTTTGTCACAGCAATTATAAAGGACAATAAACCTGATTTTCAATATATCAGCCAAAAACTCGAGGAATACGGCGAAAAGGCGGCAGGAATAAAGGTCTTTTATGACACAGGCTCATATAAAAATTGGAGTCTGGAGCTTTTAGAGGAGATTTGCTCATTTGCACATAAAAAGAATTTAAAGGTAATGGTGCACTCTACAAATTCGCCATCTCCTATGGGGGATATTGTGAGCGTTCTTAAAAGGGGCGATATACTCACCCATGCATTTCACGGCGGAGTAAACAGTGGGGCAGAGGATGATTATGCCGCTATAATTACAGCAAAACGCAGAGGAATAACGATTGATTTGGGCTTTGAAGGTATCAGTCATACGGATTTTAATGTGTTAAAAAATGCGATAGATGCAGGCATACTGCCTGATGTTATCGGTACGGATATTACAAAGTACAGTGTGTGTACTCTGGGCGGCAGATACGGTATGACAATGGTGATGAGTATCGTAAAAACACTCGGTATGAGCGAGAAGGACATTTTTAAGGCTGTCACTTCCGCTCCTGCCAGAGCGTTGGGGAAAGATGCACAATGGGGGCATATAAAGACAGGTCGCTGTGCTGATATTGCGGTGTTGGATTACGGCGATGATGGCTTTAATCTTACCGATTGCTTCGGAAACAATATAAAATCCGATAAGGGCTACAAATGTGTCTTGACTGTAGTAGACGGTCGGATTATTTACAGATAGCATCCGGTTGCATTCATTTTTTGAGGGATGAATGTTGAGAATTTTTGATGACATTTATATTCTGAAAGGATTGATAAGAGGTAATATGGAGAAATTATACAAAAAAGCTGTAACATTCAGCTATGACGATGGAGTTGTGTTTGACAAAAAGCTTATTGATATTTTTAATAAGTACGGCATAAAAGGTACTTTTAACCTTACCCGTATAGACAAAGATGAAGAAAAAGGCTGGGTAACGGAACGAGGACTGCTTGTAAGCGGATTTAATTTACTAAACGAAAAAAATATACGTATTTATGACGGACACGAGGTTGCCGGACATACACGCCACCACTATTCGATTGATAAAATTGATGATGAAACTCTTAAAGAGGAAATTTTGGGTAACATGGAAGACCTTGAACGTGTATTCGGAAGAAAAGTAAACGGAATTGCATATCCGTTTAATACTTATGACGATCGTGCGGTGGAGATTTTGCGTGAAAATGGTTTTCTGTATGCACGAGAGGGCAGAGAAACACACTCGTTCGATTTGCAAGAGGATTTACTGCGGTTCAGACCGACCTGTCACCATAACGACGCTATGCTGTTTGAGCTGGCAGAGGAATTTATAAATGCAGAATATGACGATTTAAAGATATTCTATATATGGGGTCACGCTTATGAATTTGAGGATGATAATAACTGGGATAGGATTGAAGAACTATGCCGATTAATAAGCGGTAAAGACGATATTTTTTACGGAACGAACAGTGAGGTATTTCAATTACAGAAAGAGTATGAAAGACGTTAATAACCTCGGGAAATGTATGGGTGCGGACCATTTTTGAGTCCGCACCCTGTTTAATAGCTAATTATTTTTCTATCTTCAGCACGCTGTCACCTGCGTTTATATCGCACTGCGGACGTGCTTCTATTTTGGAATACTCACCGCTGTTTGTAATAACCATCGGTGTAGTTGTTTTTAATCCTGCATTTTTTATTATTTCAGTGTCGAATATACAAAGTAAATCGCCCTTGTTCACTCGGTCTCCCTCTTTGACTTTAATATCAAAGCCTTTTCCCTTAAGCTTTACAGTATCAAGCCCTATATGCAGCAGTATCTCACAGCCAAAATCCGAAACGATATTTATAGCGTGGTGAGTGTCAAAAATATGTCCGACAGTACCTGAACACGGCGAAAAAAGCTTGTTTGATATAGGCTCAACGGCAATGCCGTAGCCGAGCATGCCGCTTGAAAAAACCTCGTCTGATACATCACGTAATGGTACGAGCTTTCCGCTCAGATGCGAATACAGCATAAAAGAGCGGCGGTTCCGTTTAAATAAATTTTTTAACATATAAAATCCCTCCGTTTAGTATTATTCTATACTAATAAGTCATAATTTATACAAACCTACCAAGCCTCCTTGGTAAATGACTTTTGATAAGATATTTGCAATCATTTATTCAAAACGGTGAATAACTTGTACAGTTGTTGAATAAGCAAAAAAACAGATAACAGTATAAGCAAGTATATGGCATTAAAAGAATTATTAAAAAGGACATATCTGCTATAGACTAATATAAAAGGCACATTATCGTAATTATCGGTAATGTGCTTTTTTGCGTGCTACAGTTTTGGTTGTTTCTTTGTTAAGAAGCTCATAAATGACTTTTAAATGTTTCGTTGGAAACGGTGTGGGTGAAAGAGAAAAACCGTTAAGACAGCAAAATTTTATCCAAACGGCTTTCTATAATTTATCAATATTTTCAGCTAATATTTTTACAACCGAATACAAGCGCTTATATTTATCATTGTTTGCATTGTTAATAGCGTTGAGAATACCCGACAATTTTTTATCAGCAGAATTTGAAATATCAAGGAGCAAATAATCTGTACTGACATTTAAAACCTCAGATATAGTTATTAAGGATTCAATCGACAATGCACGTGTTCCCCGTTCAATATGACCTATATGTGCAGTAGACAAATCACAGGCTTCAGCTAATTGTTCCTGCGTCAAATGTTTCTGTTTTCTTGCTTTGCGAATTCGTTCACCTAAAGCAGTATAATCAAACTCACTTTTCATCAATTCACCGCCTTTCAGTATTAATTATATACTATCAGTTAAAATTTATTAATACATTATTAGAATTAAATATTGACTAATAGCATTATTTATGATATAATAAATAAAAAATCTATAGTAAGGGTGGAATAAATAATGAAAAAACTATTATCCATTGTCATGTTAATTTGTATTACTGCGAGTTCTTTAACAAGTGTATATGCAGTTGACTATGGCGAAGAATTACAAAATGCTCCAATAAAAACATATGAACAAAAATTTTCTGACGTACCCGAAAGCTATTGGGCGTTCGCTTATATAGCGGAAATGTCAGATCGCGGTGTATTAAATGGTTATCCTGACGGGAAGTTTTATCCCGATTCCCAGGTAACAAGAGCGGAATTTGCAAAGATTATGACAAAAGCGGCAGGATTTTCTATAGCTGAACCTACTATGCAAATATTTTCCGATGTTCAAATTACAGATTGGTATGCACCGTATGTACATACGGCAAAGGAATATTTAAGCGCTTATACTCAAAATGGTTCAAGCTATTATCTTCCTAACACTCCTGCACTCAGGGAGGATATTGCTGTAGCGTTGGTTAAATTAAAAGGTTATTCAACTACAGGCGCTGATATGACAGCCTTGCCGAGAATGTTTTCCGATTATCAATCAATATCAGAAAACGCTAAAATTTATGTTGCGGCAGCGATAGAAAATGGACTCATTTCGGGTTATGAGGACGGAACATTTAAAGGTCAGAACAGTATTACGAGGGCAGAAGCCGCAACTCTTTTGTGGCGTGCATATCAATATGGAAATGCAAATAAAACCTATGGCAATACACCAAATAATTCTAATCAGAATACAAACAACATAAACAACAATACAGATACTTCGAATAACAGTCAGACTGCAAATAATAACATTATTGAAGAAGTAAAAAAACCGTATGTTATAAAAAAATTGGCGTCTGCTGATTTAGACAATTCATCGTTGGCAACTCTTGATGATGATAACAATATTTTTTATATTGATAAAGGCGATAACTGCGTTTATAAAATAAGTGTATCAAACGGGAGCAAATCAAAATATTTTGACACGACTAAATTATCATACAAGAAAACGGAAGAACAGGAAAATGATATTGTTGAGGAAGTTACCGAAATAGTTGAAACAGGCGAATATGAAGAAATAGAGGAAGAAATCACCGAAACAACAGTTGATGAAGAAACGGGAGAGGAAATTGAAATTACAAAAACCGTAACTAAACAAGTTCCTATCACAAAAGAGGTAAAAGGACATGAAATTAAAACTATCGCAGAGGAAGTGACGATTGCGGAATATACATCATTCGTGCCTTTACAGGTTTTCTATGACAATGTAAATGATAAACTGTTTTTAAACGGATATTACGAAAATCTTGTTAAAGCAGGAAAATCACCGCAGACCGGAGAATATCAATTTATATATGACATAACGAGTAAATCCGAAAAGGTTCACTGTATACCAAGATGTGATTATTATCATGATCTTCCAATTACAGTTGTTTTAAACAGCAGCTATCTCATAGTAAGCAGTGGATATATTAGCTTTAAAATAAATGTTATAGATGGCTCATCAGAGCGCATCAGTATGCTCCTGGGATGGGTAAGTGGTTTGAAATATGGAAATGATTTGTATGGATTTAGTGGGAATGGACATGATGGGTGTATCTGCCAATATGATTTTAGTAAAGATAACTATGAAAGTATAACCGATAATATTTATTATAATTCATTTGGAATAAAAGATGATTGTTATTATTTTTGGAAAAGAGATGGTTCTATATTTAAAATGTCAGTTCGCAACTTAATGACAACAGCTCTTGATATAAATACAAAATCGGAAAATGTAGATTTTGAAGATATGGGAAATATGCAGAATATAGGTATAAAGTTTTTTGTGATAGATGATGATACATTCGTTTTCTATGATACAAACATGAAAGCATTCAGAATATTGGAAAAACAGTAAGGAGGATATTACGATGAATAAATTTTGTGCTAACTGCGGAGCAGAATTAAACGATAAATCAAAATGTGATAAATGCGGTAAGGTGTCAGGTGAAACAGCCGTAAATAATCTTGTGGACAAGGTTAAAAATTATGATTACAAAGGTAAAGCTGAGGAAATGAAAGAAAAAGCTTCTGATATCGCAGACAAAGCAAAAAGCTATGACTATAAGTCTAAAGCCGAAGAGGTTAAAGAGACTGTAACGAATTATGATTATAAAGGCGAGGCAGAAAATATTAAAAAGGGTGGTTTTAAGTATTTCTGGAGCAAGCATACAAAGTTATCTATTGCAATCATGTGTGTGATAATAATTGGCATTGTAGGTTTTTTCGTGGGT
The DNA here is from genome assembly GCA_029226065.1 of Clostridiales bacterium. Classification (GTDB taxonomy): domain Bacteria; phylum Bacillota; class Clostridia; order UBA1381; family UBA1381; genus Ornithomonoglobus. Next base: position 12,964 of record JAQXXM010000031.1, on the reverse strand, counting down.
AATTCCGATAATAATATTAGTAACAATTCAAGTGATGCAATGTTTATGCGTGATGATGACCTTGCTGTTGATATGGCAATTGACCGTACATATAAAGCTGTAGGAGGAAAAGACCCTCAATTTGTATCGGCTGATGTAATTGAGAGGAATAAGAATAATGAATACTTAATTGAAGTAATATGGAAAGAAGATACTGCGTATAGGTATACAACAAATTTTGTGGTTTATATAGGAATAAAAAAGAAACTGTCTGATACTAAATGGGATTATAACTATAATTATCTTTTTACACAAAGTGAAAATTACTTAGAAGATTTAGTTCCTAAATTAAAATCAAAAGTAGAATGGGATAATCAATAATAACGATAATATTCACCACCTGAATTTTTGGTAGTTCGGGAGGTGAAAGTATGATACCTATTGAAACAGAGTATGAATATCCAATAACATTAAAAGATTAAAATAACAGAATAACAACTCCAGTTAAGGCTGATACAGGCGAAAACGTAGTCCGTATCAGCTTTTTAATTTTTATACAAACCTACCAAGCCTGTAACGAATATATATATTAAAAATATGAAAAGGCGATGATATTATGCTTGAGGCTGTTTATGAATGGCTGAGAACAGTCATATTGATGGTGGGATACGTGTCGGGTTCGGCGACATTCCCAAAGCCCTTAACACCTGATGAGGAGGCAGAGTACATACAAAGATATGCAAACGGCGATATGAAAGCCAGGGATGTTTTGATTGAGCGTAACTTGCGTCTTGTGGCACATATTGCGAAAAAATACTGCGAGGATAATAATTCCGAGGATATAATTTCAATCGGTACAATAGGCTTGATAAAGGGCATAAATACGTTTTCACCCGATAAGAATAAAAAGCTCTCATCGTATGTGTCAAGATGTATTGAAAATGAGGTGTTGATGTATCTGCGTTCTACTAAAAAGCAAAAAGCGGAGGTGTATATAGAGGATACATTAGGCACAGATACAGACGGAAACGCAATGACACTTGCAGATATTTTACCCAGTGATGAGCCTGATATTACCGACATCATTTCTGCATCGTTAGAGGCAAAGGAACTGTATGCGGCAATGGCATCGGAGCTGTCTCCGACGGAATATGCTATAATGGTACGCCGTTACGGGTTAGGCGGTAAAAGAAGACTGACACAACAGGAAATTGCCGACTCGTTGGGAATAAGCCGTTCCTATGTAAGCCGTATAGAAAAGAAGTGTCTCATAAAACTCTCACATAAATTAAAATCGGATAATTAGTGTTGATTTTAAAAGGATATTGTGGTACAATAAAAGAAAAAACACAAGGAGCAGAAAATGGATATACTTATTCTTATAATGGCTGTTATTACTCTTATATGTGCGTTGGCGATACTTTTCAAGCCCAAAAAGGATAACAGCGTCAATGTGCGTGATGAAATAGAACGATGTATGCAAAGCTTCGGCGATATGATAACGAAAAATCAACGTGAGATAGGCAATATGCAGACGGAGAGATTTGCACAGATTGAAAAGACAACAGCAGAGTTAAAGACAACGCTTGATCGTAGGCTTGACGTTCTGCGTCAGGAAAATACACAGGCTATAGATAAACTGCGCACGGAAAACTCCGAGCAACTTATGGTGATACGTAAAACCGTAGACGAAAAGCTACAGGAAACGCTGGAGTCAAGAATTAGTAAATCTTTCCAGCTTGTAAGCGAGAGGTTGGAACAGGTTTACAAGGGCTTGGGTGAAATGCAGACACTTTCCCGTGGCGTAGGTGATTTGAAGAAGGTTCTTTCAAATGTGAAAACACGCGGTATTTTAGGCGAAATGCAGTTGGGTGCAATTCTTGAGGAGATGCTCTCGCCTACACAGTATGAGACGAACTTTGCGACTGTTCCAAACAGCAGAAACGTAGTTGAGTTCGCAATTAAACTCCCCGATTCATCGGGCAATGTAACATATATGCCTATTGACTCGAAGTTCCCTGCCGATACATACGAGGCACTGATTAATGCTTATGAATCAGCTGATAAAACAGAGGTTGAGACGGCTGCAAAGATGTTAAGAACACGTCTTATAGGCGAGGCAAAGGATATACACGAAAAATACGTTGCACCGCCCCATACAACGGATTTTGCTATAATGTTTCTGCCTGTTGAAGGGTTATATGCCGAGGCAGTAAATCGTGGACTTATCGAGGAATTACAGAGCAAATATAAGGTAATGGTGGCAGGACCAAGCACTATGGCGGCGATGCTAAGCTCAATAAGAATGGGCTTTAAAACTCTTGCAATTCAGAAACAGACATCAGAGGTATGGGAAATATTGGTGAATGTCAAAATGGAGTTTGAGAAATTTGAATCTGTACTGACAGCAACTCAAACGAAATTAAATCAAGCTAATGCGGAGCTGACGAAGCTTGTAACGACGAGGACAAATAAGATTATAAAAAGTCTCGATAAGGTGGAAAGCCTTGAGCTGGATAAAACAGACGAATAATGTGCATGGGATGTAAAAAGTCACTATCGTGACTGTCGTTCCGCTGCACTGCACTCCAATATGCAGACTTTTTATCTGATAGGAAATTGAGGGATTTCCTGATAGATAAAAGGGACTGTTTGAAAAATTGAGTTCGGAATGCCGGCAAGCGCCATTCCCTGAAATATGTTGTATATAACGAATTTACATATTTTTTGCAACCGAAGGTGGTGCGAAAATATTTAAAAATATCTTCTGCGGCAATTTATATACTGCGCCGCAGAAGACTTAGATTAAAACTGTTATGATTCAAAAAAACATTTTTCCGCCTCGGCACAAAGATAATGATATATCGGAAGGTGATATTCCTGCACCTTATACGTTTCGGTTTCCGGAACTCTGATCGTAACTGTCGATAATTCCGACAATTTGCTTTTACCACTGCCGGTAAGCGAAAGAGTTTTAGCTCCCACGCACCTTGCAACTTCTATTGCATTTACAACATTTTTCGAGTTGCCTGATGTAGATATTCCCATAACAAGGTCATTTTCTTTTGCGTATCCGTAAACCAACTGAGCGTACATCATATCCGGTGCCACGTCGTTTATAAATGCCGACAACACTGCGCATTGACTCGGCAATGATATTGCGGGCAGTGCTCCCTGCAGATTTTTTCTTAATTCCTCCGGTATTCGATTATCCGTAACTTCGCGTTTTTTCAAAAATCCCTTCATAAGTTCACCGACAATGTGCTCACAATCCGCAGCACTTCCGCCGTTTCCGCACACAAGTATTTTCTTTTTGTTACTATATGTATCAATAATCAAGTCACGAGCCGCAATTATGTCCTCCTTACATTCGGATAATGCGGGATATCTTTTGAGTAATTCCTTCATTTTGTTCTGCTCCTTATATTATTCTGCCAATGATGACATTCTATTGACTGCTACCGCAACAGCAGCAACATCACCTATGCTTTCTCCCAGAGAGGCAGGCACTATTTTGCAAATTTCGGCTGTCGATTTAAGACATTCCTTATCAATTACTTTCTGCATTTCATCTCTTAACAGCTTTTCCGATCTTGTAAAAATGCTGCCTATAACTATTCTTTCGGGATTTAACAAATCAATAAGAATTGCTAAACCCCTGCCCAGCATTTTTCCGCATTCTTTATATACGCATATCGCATCCTCAAAACCCTGATCCGCCTTTTCTGCAACCGATTTTGCCGTAATCAAACTGAGCTCACAGGATGATTTGCAATATGATACCTTTTGCCCGGTCTGCATTATTGCCCTTGCTTTTGCCGCAGCATACTGAGCAATTCCTCCTCCAGAGCAAAAACCTTCAAAAGAACCTGCTTTTCCGTATCCGACAGGACCGTAATCCTCCAGCCTTATATGCCCAACCTCACCGGCACAGCCGGATGTTCCGCTGTACAGTTGTCCGTTTAATATAAGACCTGCACCCATCCCTGTACCAAAGGTCAAAAAAATCATATTTTTACATCCTCTGCCCGCACCGAATTTCCATTCCGCCAAGGCACAGGCATCCGCATCATTTTGCAGAAATACCGGTACACTGAATTTTTTCTCAAGCATATTTTTAATCATAATGTTGTCCCAGCCCAAAAGATTGGGTGGTGACTGTATTATACCTCGCTCCGCATCGAGAGGGCCTCCGCAGCTTATTCCAATTGCCGCATATTCTTCAAAATCACTTATTGCATGTTCTATTTTTTCTATAGTCGTATTTACATCAGATGTGGGAAATTTTATCTTGTCAATAATATTCCCGTTTTCATCCCCCAACACTACTGCACATTTTGTTCCGCCTATATCTACCCCTATAAGTTTCATGATTGTTTCTCCCATTCGATGAGGTCCAATTCCTTCCCTTTATTATTAAAGGTTTTTATCTCATTATGTGTAATATCTGATTTTATTTCATTGCCGAATAGTTTTAAAGACATTTCGGTGTCGCATCCATTCATTTCATACACTCTTATAATATTACTGTCATCCGCTTCAGATTGCTTTACAGCAGAAACAATAATATTATCATTATCACATTCAATACATCTCATTTTTTCCGGAAGCTTTCCTCCGTGAAAGCCTGTCCACGCATACCTGAGTCCGAAATTCAGCTCACTTGCTCTTCTTTCCGCCTGAGCGTTATTTTCATAAGGAAACAGTGAATAATAAAATTCATGCCGGCCTTGTTCCATATATTCACAGAATTCATCACGGTGCCCGACATGGTCGGCATATATTGCGCCTCTTAAAACGGTCATTCTTACGCTTCCGTTCTCCGTATCATATCCGTACTTACAATCATTGGCAACACATAAATCTCCTCCGGCAAACCATGAGCCGCATGGTTCTTCACCTTGGTTTTGCGCCCTCGTAATTGTGGAATACGGAATTTTTGTGATGATATCATTGCCGTTTACGGGGAATGAGAACTTAACTGCCATATGCTGCTCGGCAAAATCAATTACCGTTCTGGTCGTAACTGTTTTACTGCCCGGAACAACTGTATATTCTCTGTATAAAACAGAATTATTGTATATCGTTTTCACTCCGAGAGTTGCCCTTATTCCTCCGTTTTCAATTATCGAAAACTCGGGATTAGCGAACATCCCTATTGTTTCTCCGAGTGTCTCCTTATCATGCGCCCAGGTATCACACTGCGTCTCATCTATAACCACGGCGCTGCACGTTTTGCCGATTATGTATTTATCGTTTTTTTTATCGTAAAAAGATGAAATATCGCCTGTTGAATCATCAAAAGTAATCCTTATTTTACTGTTTTCAATACTTCTTTCGGTAATTTTAAGCTCGCTCTCAAATTGGATAGCACTTTCCTGCTCAACAAACAGTCTGTATACCGCATAACCCATAGGTTCAACCTCTGCAATAAACACTGTATGGTACTTATCATCTGCATTGGTCTGATCTCCGCGCACTATTTGGAACGCCGTTTCGTTACCGTCGCAGTCAGTCATTTTCTTTGCCACTGCATTTATCTGAACGGGCATTTTCACTCTCCATGCATGCGGATTGAATACCACTATCGGTGTACCCAGCACTTCATGCTGCCACAGCTTGCAAACCTCCTGAGTTTTGTATGCAGGTAATTTTTCGTCGCCCAAAGTATTGATGTTAAGACTGATTTTTTGCATCGAAAAATTAATTGCCTGTTCGGAAATACTCATTATTTCCCCATATAAATACCCTGCATCCTCATATGCTTTCTTAACGGAACATCCGCCCAAAATATCGTGGAATTGATTAAACATAAGGTTTTTCCATGCCTTTGTCAATTTTTCTTTTGGATATTTTGCGCCTGTAAGCTCCTTTGCCATTACACAAAGTTTTTCGGCTGCTATGAGATTATTCTCACATTCCCTATTTTGCTTTTTTACTGCACTGCATGCACTGTAGCAGCCTCTGGCATGATGCTGCAACTCACCCGATATTGTAGGTAAATCGGTTCTGTCCGCATTATCAAAGTACTCATCGGGAGTTGAATACATCATCCCGTCAATCGGCAGATGATTTATTGCGTCTATAAGCTTGATTGTCGGCCCTCCTCCATGGTTACCTACACCATAAAAAGCCATATAGTCCCTGTTATCCTTTTCCGCTTTTTCCTTAAGCTGTCCAATAAGCTCAATGTTATCCAAATTAATATTATAAAACCATGGTATTCTGTATGCGCACACACTGCTTCCGTCTTTGCTTTCCCAATTAAACAGAGTGTCTTTTGTATTGCCTTCCTCCGGCATTGGGCGCATAAATACATAATTATCCATTCCGCTTTGTTTTAAAATCTGCGGAAGCGAGGCATTGTGTCCGAAGGAATCGACATTATATCCCGTTTTAGCGGTTATCCCAAATTTTTCCTTAAAATATCTCTGCGAGATAAGTGCCTGCCGTGCAAAGCTTTCTCCGTCCGGCAAATTGCAGTCCGGTTGCAAAAACCAGCCTCCGACAATATTCCAACGCCCCTGTTTGACCCTCTCTTTTATTTCCTCAAACATATCCGGATCGATTTTTTCTATCCATTGATAATATACAGCACAGGCACTTGTAAACTTAAAATCAGGAAAATCATTCATTCTGTCAAGTGCGCTTCTGAATGTTGAAATTATTTCCGAAAAGCCCTCCTGCCATCTCCATAGCCATACCGGATCAAGATGAGCATTTCCAATAAGATGTATTTTTGCCATTTCGACTCTCCTTGTATTATGATTTGTTATATTAATTATTATACTGCAAACTGCTTTGCATAATCAAGAGTTTTTTTGCTTTTAAAAAACGAAAGTTAGTTTAAATATATTTATTTAAAGTATATAATATTAAAATAAATATTTGGAGGTTGTTCAATATAAACATCCCCACATATTTTACTCGGTTATAATATTAATAGTCTGCGAATCGCCGTCCCATTGTATATCAAATCCTGCGGCATCTGAAATATCACGAATTTTAAAGTAAGAACTTCCATTTATGTTATATGCAGTTATTGCGGTCTGACGTCCGTCAACGTAGATGGGCGTACTGTTCTCAATAACGTTCATATCCTGGTCAATCTCGCCTGACAGCTCTCCGCCTACAGCAACGTAATCGGTGTCTGTTTCAATCATAATAGCCTCTAACGAGCTGTTCCACGATACGTTGAATTTAGCCGATGTGTTTCTCAAAAGCATTGCTATATCACGTATCTTGAAATAGTTTGAATCATTAACCGTGTAGCCTGTTATAGTTACAGGCTCGCTGTTTACACGTATTTTTGCCATAGAACGTGTTGCGGAAATCTCATTTACCATATCGTAGCTTTTAATGAAATCGAGTATTTTTGCTCTGTTAGGATAACCGTTTTCAAGCAGATTGTTACTGTACTTGTCAACGTACGTTACGTGTGCATACGGACTCACGTCACGCTTGTTTATACGTGTTGCCGTAAGAGTATTATTAGCTAATGTTAGCTTGTAATACATTATAGTTGATGCATAACGTGGCACTTCCGCACCTACAAATATATATGTATCATTCTTGATATATACATCTATATTTTCCAAACATTCTCCGATTATATTAGACGGTACAGCAATTTCTGTAATGGCATTATCAGTCATTGTAAAGCCTGTACCGATTTTGCCGAACGCACCCTTTTTTAATATAAAAACTTCGGGAATACCGTTTCTGTCAAGGTCGGTCAAAACTGCATCTGTATATGTCGGGTCCTGAGTTATGGTTTTCATAATACGTGTTACAAACGGATCACGCCAGTTTTCGTTTGCGGCGCTTACCGATGATGTTGCCGTCATCAGTGACATAACTGCAAGCATAGCTGCAATAAGTCTTTTTTTCATAATAAACATCCTTTCTGAAGGTTATATGTACATTATAACACAGTATATGAATTTTGTCAAATATAAAAGGGTAGGGAATAGAATTATGTAGAATTTGGCAGATTTATTTTCATACAGTGTGGTAAATGCAGAATAGCTATTGATTTTTTTTGTAATAATATGATATAATAAATGCGTAAAGGATACCGAACCCTAATGGGTTTGTAATTGATGAATAGATAATAAAAATCGAGGAGAGTCATAATGAGGGATATAGACAAAAGGAAAGCGGCAAAGCAGTTTGTTGAATATTGGCAAGATAGAGGCTATGAGAAGGGCGAAAGCCAACCTTTTTGGATTGAATTGTTGGGTAATGTGTTTAGCGTGGAAAACCCTGCCCACTATATAAAATTTGAGGAACAAGTACACCTTGACCATACAAGCTTTATTGACGGATTTATTCCTGCAACACATGTGTTAATTGAACAAAAAGGTGCAGGTAAGGATTTAAAAAAGCCGATAAAACAATCAGACGGAACATTGCTTACACCGTTTCAGCAGGCACAGAGATATTCGGCAGTATTGCCATACTCCCAAAGACCTCGTTGGATAGTTACCTGTAATTTTGATGAATTTTTGATTTATGATATGGAAAAGCCTACAGGTGAGCCTGAAAGCATTTTGCTTAAAGATTTAGAAAAGGAATATTACCGTTTACAATTTCTCGTTGATGCCGAAGATGAGAACATAAAAAAGGAAATGGAAATATCCATTCAAGCCGGTAATATTGTAGGCGAGCTATATGACGAGCTGTTAAAACAGTACATAAATCCCGAAAGCGAAGAATCTCTCAAAAGTCTTAATATGCTTTGTGTAAGATTGGTATTTTGCTTGTATGCAGAGGATGCAGGTATATTTGGCGGTCATAATAAATTTCATGATTATATACGTCACGCCGGAAGTCGTGATGCACGCAGAGCCTTGATTGACTTGTTTCAGGTTTTAGATACAAAGCCTGAGGACAGAGATCCTTATATGGATAAGGAATTGGCTGATTTTCCTTATGTAAACGGCGGTTTATTTGCAGATGAGGATATAGAAATACCACAGTTGAATGATAAAATTGTAAATTTACTTGTAGAAAAAGCAAGTGAAGATTTTGATTGGAGCGGTATTAGTCCTACAATATTTGGTGCGGTGTTTGAGAGCACATTAAACCCTGAAACAAGACGTTCGGGTGGTATGCATTATACTTCTATTGAAAACATACATAAGGTTATCGACCCTCTGTTCCTTGACGACTTGCGTGCTGAACTTGACGAAATCAGTGAAATAAAAATGGGTAAGGTGCGTGAAAATAAAATAGAGGCATACAGAAATAAATTGGCAAACCTTAAATTTTTAGATCCTGCCTGCGGAAGCGGTAATTTTCTGACAGAAACATATATGTCAATCCGCCGTCTGGAAAATGAAGCACTTGAACTTTTAACAGGCGGTCAAATGTTTCTTGATTCGGGCGATGTTATAAAGGTATCAATAGGACAGTTCTACGGCATAGAAATAAATGATTTTGCTGTAACCGTTGCAAAAACGGCACTTTGGATTGCGGAAAGCCAAATGATAAAGGAAACAGAGAATATCGTTAATATGCAAATTGACTTTCTCCCTTTGAAATCCTATGCTAATATCGTTGAGGGAAATGCACTCCGCATTGATTGGGAAACAGTTGTGCCGAAAAGTGAACTTAATTATATTATGGGTAATCCGCCGTTTGTTGGCACAAATTATATGTCTAATGTTCAACGAGAAGATATGGATTTGGTTTGGGGTGACAAGAAAAGAGGTAAGTTGGACTTTGTGGCATGTTGGTACATCAAATCGGCAGATTTTATGAAAGGTACTCAAATAAAGACAGCTTTGGTGTCAACAAACTCTATATGTCAAGGAGAGCAAGCAACAACTTTATGGAAAAGATTGTTTGCTGATGGCGTTGAAATATTCTTTGCACATCGCACATTTAGGTGGGACAGCGAAGCAAGTCTGAAAGCACACGTACATTGTGTAATAGTAGGTTTTAGTTGTTTGCCAAGTAAAATAAAGAAATTGTATGATTCCGATAAATACAAAATTGCAAGTAATATCAATGCGTATTTGCTTGACGCACCAACAGTTGTTATTGAGGAACGTTCCCAACCATTATGTAAAGTTCATGCTATTGTAAGAGGTAGCCAAGCAACAGACAATGGTTTTTACTTGTTTACAACAGACGAAAAGAAACAATTTGTAAAGAATGAACCATCATCTGAAAAGTTTTTTAAGAGATTTATGATGGGGAAAGAATTTATAAATAATATTGAGCGATGGTGTTTGTGGATGCCTGATATTTCGCCGAAGGAACTTAGAGAATGTCCATCAATAATGGAACGAGTGCAAAAAGTTAAAGACTTTAGACAAGAAAGTAAAAACTCGCAAACAAGACAGGCAGCAGAAATTCCCTGGAGATTTGGACAATATCGAAAACCATCGAGCAAATACATTGCATTTGCAAAAGTTTCATCAGAAAAAAGAAGATATATTCCATTCGGTTTTTTAACAGATGATGTTATACCTGGCGATAAACTATTTACAATACCTAATGCAACAATGTATATGTTGGGTGTGCTAACATCAAATGTGCATATGTCTTGGATGCGTGCTGTTTGTGGTAGATTAAAAAGTGATTACAGTTATTCGACAACAATCGTCTACAACAACTTCCCATGGCCTACACCAACAGATGAACAAAAAGCAAAAATTGAAAGAACAGCACAGGCAATACTTGATGCACGAGCATTGTACCCCGATTGTTCGCTTGCGGATTTATATGATGAACTTACAATGCCGCCTGAACTTCGCAAGGCTCATCAGGAAAATGACCGTGCCGTAATGCAAGCGTATGGCTTTGACATTAAAACAACAACGGAGAGCTCGTGCGTGGCAGAACTGATGAAAATGTATCAGAAATTGACGGAAAAATAACATATCGGATCAAAATAATAGGGGCTGTTACATTAGCAACAGCCCACCATTGTATTATTTACCTTCAACTAACCTTTGTGTATCAATTGCTATCATCATTTCCTCGTCAGTGGGGATAACAAGAGTCTTAACTGTTGCATCAGCTGCGGAAACGTCAACTGTGCCACGAGTCATATTCTTCTCATCATCAATCTTAATACCCATAAACTCAAGACCTGAAACGATATCCTTACGCATAACACCGTTGTTCTCGCCAACGCCTGCTGTAAATACTACAGCATCTATACCGCCCATAGCTGCGGCATAAGCGCCTATGTACTTCTTAACCTGGTATGCAAACATATCAAGTGCAAGCTTTGCACGCTCGTTGCCCTGTTCAACCGCAGTGTCAAGGTCACGGAAATCTGATGAAACGCCCGAAACGCCTGCAACTCCGCTCTCCTTATTTACAAGGTTATCAATCTCCTTTGAGGTCATACCCTTATTCATAAGATAAGTCATAACGGCAGGGTCCATTGAGCCTGTTCTTGTACCCATCGGCACACCGTCAAGGGGAGTGAAGCCCATTGATGTGTCTACACATTTACCGCCGTTTACGGCACTGATTGATGAGCCGTTGCCAAGGTGGCATGTAACTATTTTAAGCTCCTCTGCGGGCTTGCCTAAAATCTTGATAGCCTCTTGTGAAACGTACTTGTGGCTTGTTCCGTGGAAACCGTACTTTCTAATTCTGTCATTTTCATAATACTCATAGGGCAGAGCATACATAAATGCCTCTTTTGGCATTGTCTGGTGGAATGCTGTATCAAATACCGCTACCATAGGAGTATCGGGCATAAACTTCTTGCAGGCCTCTATTCCGATAATGTTTGGCGGATTATGAAGCGGAGCAAGGGGAGTACACTTTTCTATCTGCTTTAATACTGCCTCTGTTATAATTGTAGAGTCTGTAAATTCCTCAGCACCATGTACAACTCTGTGACCTACAGCACCGATTTCGGACATATCGGAAATTGCACCGTGTGTCGGATCTACCAACGCATCAATTACCATCTGAATTGCATCGCCGTGATCCTTCATGGGCTTTTCAATCTTTATTTTATCAAGACCTTTAGCTACGCACGTATGCTGTAGGTTTGAGCCGTCTATACCAATTCTTTCGCAAAGTCCTTTTGCAAGCACGCTTCTGTCGTCCATATCAATAAGCTGATACTTCAGTGATGAACTGCCTGCATTTACTACTAATACTTTCATTTTTATCTCCATTCTCACATTCTGTGAATTATTTATTCTGTGCCTGTACTGCCGTAATTGCAACTACACCTGCTATATCCTCTGCCGTACAGCCTCTTGACAGGTCGTTGACAGGTGCCGCAACACCCTGTAAAATCGGTCCGTATGCTTCAGCCTTTGCAAGTCTCTGTACAAGCTTATAGCCGATATTTCCTGCGTTAAGGTCGGGGAATATTAATACATTTGCACTGCCTGCAACGTCAGAGTCGGGTGCTTTCTGCTTTCCTACACTTTCAACTATTGCAGCGTCAAGCTGTAACTCACCGTCAAGAGCAAGCTCGGGAGCCTTCTCCTTTGCAAGCTTTGTAGCTTCCTGTACCTTTGTTACTAAGTCGTGCTTTGCACTTCCGTATGTAGAGTACGAAAGCATAGCAACTTTCGGCTCTGCTCCCACAAGCTGTTTAAATGATGCGGCTGATGAAATTGCAATCTCTGACAATTCATCGGCTGTAGGGTCCTGGTTAAGCCCGCTGTCACCGAATACGAATGTTCCGTTTTCGCCGTATTCGCAGTCGGGGACATTCATTATAAAGAATGCTGAAACAATCTTTGTGTTCGGTGCAGTCTTAAGAATTTGCAATGACGGTCTTATAACATTTGCAGACGAGTTTACCGCACCTGCTACCATACCGTCAACCTGACCTGTCTTTACCATCATTACGCCGTAGTATAACGGATCTTTTACAGTTTCACGGGCTTGTTCAAGTGTAACGCCCTTCTTCTTTCTTAGCTCTGCAAATAATTCTGCAAACTCCTCGTTTCCGCAAGACGGATCGATTATCTCAATTCCTGCAATATCAATG
>JAQXXM010000030.1 GCA_029226065.1 Clostridiales bacterium | reverse complement strand
TTAAGCGGCACTACTATTCCTTGAGGCCCTGCACCTCGGTTATTAACCAAAAAACGATACAACTCATTAACTCCCGTCCATGAAGGTGTGCGGTTATTGGTGCTTATATAATACCAGCCGTAAAGCTGTGTGTAATTCATTACCTGTGCGCCTGCATAAATGCATTGTGAGGCAAAGTTTGTGCAGTCTCCGCCGATATCTGAAAAATCAAAATACCGCGGGTTGCGGCGGTATGCCCACTCCTTTGCGTATGCTACGGCATTTCCTCTGTTATATATCAAATTAATCACCCCCGCTATATACTATAAGTATTTAGAAAAAATAGTGAGGTTTTTGCAAAAATTCTATGAAATTTATATAAAATTTTAAATAGGAAGAAAAATTTAACTGTTTTTTGTGGACAATAGAAAAATTTTATGTTATACTTACAAGGTAGACGTATGCAGTCTAATATTATTTCTATTATTTCAAACAGGAGGAGATTCCAATGGCAAAAAAGTATGTATATCTTTTTTCAGAGGGAGACGCTACAATGAGAGAACTTCTCGGCGGTAAAGGTGCTAACCTTGCTGAGATGACAAAGCTCGGTCTTCCCGTTCCGCAGGGCTTCACAATTTCAACAGAGGCCTGCACACAGTATTACGAGGACGGCAGAACAATCAATGATGAAATTCAGGCTCAGATTAACGATCATATCGTTAAGATGGAAGCTATCACAGGCAAGAAGTTCGGTGATCCTGAAAACCCACTTTTAGTTTCGGTACGTTCAGGTGCGAGAGCATCAATGCCCGGTATGATGGATACAATTCTTAACCTTGGTATCAACGAAGAGGTTGTAGAGTACATGGCAAAGCAGTCAAATAACGAGCGTTGGGCTTGGGACTGTTACAGAAGATTTATCCAGATGTACTCAGACGTTGTTATGGAAGTTGGTAAGAAGTATTTTGAAGAGCTTATCGACAAGATGAAAGAGGACAGAGGCGTTACTCAGGACGTAGAGCTTACAGCTGATGATCTTAAGGAATTGGCTAATCAGTTCAAGGCAGAGTACAAGTCAAAGATCGGTTCAGACTTCCCGACAGATCCGAAGGAGCAGTTAATGGGCGCTGTTAAGGCAGTATTCCGTTCATGGGACAACCCCAGAGCTAACGTATACCGCCGTGATAACGATATCCCTTATTCATGGGGTACAGCCGTTAACGTACAGATGATGGCATTTGGTAATATGGGTGACGATTGCGGTACAGGTGTTGCATTTACACGTGACCCGGCGACAGGCGAAAAGAAGCTTATGGGTGAGTTCTTAACAAACGCTCAGGGTGAGGACGTTGTTGCAGGTGTTCGTACACCGATGCCGATTGCTGAGATGGAGCAGAAGTTCCCAGAGGCATTCGCACAGTTCAAGGATGTATGTCAGAACCTTGAAAACCACTACAGAGATATGCAGGATATGGAGTTCACTGTTGAGCATGGTAAGCTTTATATGCTTCAGACAAGAAACGGTAAGAGAACAGCTCAGGCAGCTCTTAAGATAGCTTGTGACCTTGTTGACGAGGGAATGAGAACAGAGGAAGAGGCTGTTGAGATGATCGATCCGAGAAACCTTGACACATTGCTTCACCCGCAGTTTGATGCTGCTGCTATTAAGGCTGCAACTCCTGTTGGCAAGGCTTTGGGTGCATCACCCGGTGCTGCTTGCGGTAAGGTTGTATTTACAGCTGACGATGCTAAGAACTGGGCTCAGAAGGGTGAGAAGGTAATACTTGTTCGTCTTGAAACTTCACCTGAGGATATCGAGGGTATGAAGGCTGCTCAGGGTATTTTGACAGTTCGTGGCGGTATGACATCACACGCTGCCGTTGTTGCTCGTGGTATGGGTACATGTTGTGTATCAGGTTGCGGCGACATTGCAATGGACGAAGAGAACAAGAAGTTCACACTTGCAGGTAAGACTTATGTTGAGGGCGATTACATTTCACTTGACGGCTCAACTGGTGCTATATATGACGGTATTATCCCGACAGTTGACGCTTCAATTGCAGGCGAGTTCGGCAGAATTATGGCTTGGGCTGACAAGTTCAGAACATTGAAGGTAAGAACAAACGCTGATACTCCTGCTGACGCTAAGAAGGCAAGAGAGCTTGGCGCAGAAGGTATCGGTCTTTGCCGTACAGAGCACATGTTCTTTGAGGGCAACAGAATAGATGCATTCCGTGAAATGATTTGTGCAGATAAACTTGAGGAGAGAGAAGCAGCATTGGATAAGATTCTTCCGATGCAGCAGGGCGACTTTGAGGAGCTATATGAGGCACTTGAGGGCCATCCTGTAACAATCCGTTTCTTGGATCCCCCGCTACACGAGTTCGTTCCGACAGAGGAAGAGGATATTGCTATCCTTGCTAAGGCACAGGGTAAGTCTGTTGAAGCTATTAAGGAAATAATCAACGGCTTGCACGAGGCAAACCCGATGATGGGACATCGTGGTTGCCGTCTTGCAGTAACATATCCTGAAATTGCAAAGATGCAGACAAAGGCTGTTATCCGTGCGGCAATAAACGTTTCAAAGGCACATCCAGATTGGACAATCGTTCCTGAAATTATGATTCCGCTTGTATGTGAAGTTAAGGAATTAAAGTACGTTAAGAAGATAGTTGTAGAGACTGCTGATGCTGAAATCGCAGCTGCAGGTAGCGATCTTAAGTATGAAGTTGGTACAATGATCGAAATCCCAAGAGCTGCTCTATCAGCTGACGAGATTGCTACAGAGGCAGACTTCTTCTGCTTCGGTACAAACGACCTTACACAGATGACATACGGCTTCTCACGTGACGATGCAGGTAAGTTCTTGGATGCATACTATGATGCAAAGATATTCGAGAACGATCCGTTTGCAAGACTTGACCAGTCAGGTGTTGGTAAGCTTATGGATATGGCTATTAAGCTTGGTAAGCCGGTTAACCCGAACCTACACGTAGGTATCTGTGGTGAGCACGGCGGTGACCCGACATCAGTTGAGTTCTGTCACGAATTAGGTCTTGATTATGTATCATGTTCACCGTTCAGAGTACCGATCGCAAGATTGGCTGCTGCACAGGCTAACATCAAGGCTTCAAAATAATCATAAAAAATATATAACTGCGGTATTTCCGCAGTCAGAAAAAACGGGCGGCTGAATTTTCAGCCGCTCGTTTTTTTATAACATAGGAAATTGCTCGTTTTGAGTGAGCAATTTTGCTTGTTCAAAAAAAGCGTACCTTTTTGCCCCCAAGATTGGGGGTCAGGGGGTTGATGCGATATAAACGCTTTTTATGGATACATTTCATTCATTTGCTTTCTGAACTTGAGAGGAGTTGTGCCTGTTGCAGCTTTAAATACCTTTCCGAAATATGCCTGATCAGTAAATCCACAGCATGCGGCAATATCGGAAATAGGAATATTTGTTATTGAAAGAAGCTGTTTTGCTTTCTCTATACGCTTATCAAGAATATAGTTATAAGGTGTCACGCCTGTTGTATCGTAAAACAGCTTGTGAAAATATATCGGACTGAAATGCGACATTTCGGCAAGGTCAGAAAGTGTAATTTTATTCATATAGTTCTCGTCAATATAATTAATAACCTCCTCTATTGCCTTCACCGCAACCTCTCGCCCTCTTACAGTCGGAGGTGCATCTATATTTGACTTTGTATGAAGCTCGTGTATTAACGCTAAAAATTTTGAATACAGCAATAGATTAAAGCTGTGTGAGTTGCGTGTATATTCTGCTATAATTTCGTAAAACAGAGAACGGAAACTGTCGCAGTTTTCCAATTTAATCGTATCGGGAAGTGAGGTTAAGATTTTACAAATCTCACCGTCATTGGGCAGCACATGAATATACATACAGTTAAACGGTGCTTTTGTTTTACGCCATTGCCCTGGCTTTGCGCAAATAATTCTGTCATTTTCGATAGGATATACAAATTCATCTATGTAGGAAAGTCCGCCGTTATCTACAGGTAACTCTATTTCAAAGGCACGCACAAGCCTGCGATCGGAGCATGAAACAGAACCGTGTTTAAGCCTGAAGTCAAACAGACCAAGGTTTATTATTCTCGGAATTGAAGTTAAATCATTATTCATACACAAGACCTCTAAAAGTAAGATATTTATAAAATACATAAATATTTTTATATAATTATATCTGTAACAAATGCTATAATGATTATAACTTAGATTGCATACAAAGTCAAGGGAGGTTTGAATAAAACCGTTTCACTTTAAACAGTTTTATTCAAGACAAACGTTTTACGAAAGGAATTAATAGTAGAAAATGAAGATTACAGACATCAAAACATTCGTGGTAGACTGTTTTCGAACAAACTGGGTTTTTGTCAAGGTCTATACTGATGAGGGTATAGACGGGGTAGGCGAGGCAACGCTTGAATATAAGGAAAAGTCACTGATAGGTGCCGTAGAGCATATAAAAGAAGCTATCGTGGGACAAAATCCGCTTAATATTGAGAAGATATGGCATGATACATACCGTGATGCATACTGGCGTGGCGGTGCTGTGCTTATGTCAGCGCTTTCCGCAGTTGAGATGGCGTTATGGGATATACTCGGCAAACATCTTAACGTGCCTGTATATCAGCTTTTAGGCGGTAAGGTAAATGAAAAAGTAAGAATTTATGTAAACGGTTGGTTTGCAGGTGCAAAAGAGCCGGAGGAATTTGGCGAGAAAGCAAAGATTGCAGTAGAGCGTGGTGTTACTGCAATGAAGTGGGATCCGTTTGGCAAAAACTATCTGAATATTTCAAACGCCGACCTTGATAAAGCGTTAAGATGCGTAGGTGCTGTACGTGATGCGGTAGGCGATAAGGTGGACCTTCTCATAGAAGGACATGGCAGATTTAATATTCCGACAGGAATTAAAATTGCAAAGGAGCTTGAGCAGTTCAAGCCTATGTTCTTTGAGGAGCCTGTTCCGCCTGATAATCTTGATGCACTAAAGGCCGTGAAGGATAAGTCACCTGTGGCAATCTCCGCAGGCGAGAGGCTTTACACACGCTGGGATTACAAGAGAATGTTCGACCTTATGGCGGCGGATTATATTCAGCCTGATATTTCACACGCAGGCGGTATAATGGAGCTTAAAAAGATTGCCGCAGAGGCAGAGTCACGTTACATTCCGTTTGCTCCTCATAATCCGTCAGGACCTGTTGCTAATGCGGCAACTCTACAGCTTGCGGCAACCTGTCCTAATTTTGAAATTCTTGAAATTATGTACAGTGACGTTGAGTGGCGTAAAGACGTAACGAATGAATCGCTTAAATACAAGGACGGATTTATCACGATTCCCGACAAGCCCGGACTGGGTATTGAAATAAATGAGGAGGAGTGTCTGAAGCATCCGTATCAGCCTCACACGCTGAGACACTACACAGGTGCATTGACAGATATAAGGCCGGCAAAATCAGAATTTTACTTTTAAGTTTGGATAAAATCGCTCATCTTGCACGTCTGCGCTCACTCGCATACACAGAGTATAGCCTCGTTTACGCATACGCACAATCTGAACGATTTTCTCTCAAACTTAGGAGATGTATCGCCCATCTTGCACGTCTGCGTGCACTCGCATACCCGAGTATAGTCTCGTTTACGCATACGCACAATCTGAACGATTTTCTCTCAAACTTAGGAGATGTATCGCCCATCTTGCACACAAGTGGGCAATTTATAAAGGAGAATGTAATAATGAAAAGAGCAATGTTTGTTACAGGCGGAACAGTAGGCACAGGCTTGGCAATAGCGGAACGCTTTGCTAAGGAGGGCTATGATGTTGTGATTACAAGCCGTGACAGTGAAAAAGCAGAAAAGGCGGCAAAATCAGTCGCAGAAAAATATAATGTAGAGGCTTACGGATACGGTTTAGATATACGTGATGAGGATAGAGTAAAGGAAATCTTCTCCGATATTGACAGCAAGGGTTTATTTGTTGAAACGGTCTGCCTAAACTCGGCGGATATGGGCTTTGGCACTGACCCGACAGTAGGTATGCCGTTTTTCGATGTAGACGTCAAAGAATTTCAGAGAGTTTTTGAAACAAACCTTGTATGGAACTTTATGATAGTACGTCAGGCGGCATTACGAATGAAAGAACATCATAAGGGTGCAATAGTGTTCATCAGCTCAAATACAGCATACCGTGCAATTCCCAACCGTAGCGCATACTGCGCATCAAAGGGTGGAATAAACTCAATGAGCAAGGCTTTTGCTATTGATTTAGGCCCCTACGGAATACGATCTAATGTTGTGCTTCCCGGTACAATAAAGACGGAGCGTTGGGTGCAAATGGGGAATAAGCAGATAGTAAACGGTGAGCTTACACCGATTGGCGATATTTCAGACTTTGAAGATATTGCAAATGCGGCATGGTATCTGGGCAGTGACGAATCAAAGAATGTTACAGGCACCGAAATCGCAGTTGACGGCGGTATGTCTGTACAGCTGTATCCGCAGGTGCTTAATAAGCTCAAAAGAGAGGCACAGGAAAGAAATGAGGATTAAATGGATAGGTCAGGCAGGGCTTCTGATTGAGGCGGACGGAAAGATAATACTTGTTGATCCGTATTTATCAAATAGTGTTGAGGCAATAAATCCCTATAACTACAGACGAAAAGCCGTTGATGAATCATTGTTTGATGTTGAGCCTGATATGATAATATTAACTCATAACCACCTCGACCATACAGATCCCGACACATTAAAAAGATACATATCCGAAAACAGCAAAATAACAGTCCTTGCACCTGACTCTGCATGGCAGAATGTACGGACATTCGGTGGTGTAGGTAATAACTATGTGATGTTCAATCGTGGTACACGTTGGACAGAGGGGAATGTAGAGTTTTATGCCGTAAAGGCAGAGCATTCGGATCGGTCGGCAATAGGTGTGGTAATCAATTGTGACGGCAAGACTTACTATATAACGGGCGATACATTGTATAATGAGCAGATATTCGGTGATTTGCCCGACAAAATAGATGCTGTGTTTCTACCCATAAACGGCTTGGGCAACAATATGAACGCAGTTGATGCAGTGCGTTTTGCAACAAGGATAGGTGCAAAGTGTGCAGTTCCAATACATTGGGGGATGTTTGACGAGATTAACCCCGAAATCTTTGAATTTGACGGTGCGATAGTACCGAAAATTTATGAGTATGTTTTGTGAGTATATTAAAGGAAAGGTAATAAGTTTGGGAAAAGATAAGCGACGCATCTCGCACGTCCGCGCTCACTTATGTACATTGAGTACACGGCGTTCGTGCGGACACACAATCTGCTTGCTTCTCTTTCCCCAAACGGATTTAGTTAAAGGAGTTAATGGTAATTATTATGGAAAGACTTAAAAAAATAGGCGAAATTCAGCCCAAAAGCTCAAAAGATGTTAAAAATTCAAGGATAGGTCTTGGCTTTGAAAAGCTGGACCGTGACGTATTCGATCCCGAAAAGGCATACGATAAGGTGGGTGCATTGGGTGTAAAATGGATAAGAATACAGTCAGGCTGGGCGAGAACGGAAAAGGAAAAGGGCGTATATGACTTTGCATGGATTGACAAGGTAGTAGATAACCTTATTGAGAGAGGTCTCCTGCCTTGGGTATGCTTGTGCTACGGTAACGGAATTTATGGCGGAGGTGCCGAAAAAGTATACGGTGCGGTAGGTGTTCCGCCGATATTTACAGAGGAGCAGAAAACTGCATGGAGCAACTATGTAAAGGCATTCTGTGAGCATTTCAAGGGCAGAGTAAGCTATTACGAGATATGGAACGAGCCTGACGGTATATGGTGCTGGAAGCACGGCGTAAACGCAACGGAGCTTGGCAATTTCACAATTGACACGGCAAAAGCAATAAGAAGTGTACAGCCTGATGCGAAAATCATCGGAGGAGTGCAGTGCTTAAGACATATAGATTATATGAATGAGGCATTGTCTACAGGTATGTGCGACTGGATAGACTACATATCATTCCACGAATACACGTCTGACGAAACAAACGTTTTTGAACGAGTTGATGCGTTGGCAAGCCTGGCAAAAGCTTATAACCCCAATATTGGAATTATTCAGGGTGAGTCAGGCTCGCAGTCAAGAAGCGGCGGTGCAGGGGCGTTGTGCAGGGGTGCGTGGACACCACAAAAGCAGGCAAAACAGCTTGCACGCCATACTGTTGCGGACTTAATGACAGACGTATTGTTTGCATCATACTTCTCATGTATGGATATGATAGAGGCACTTGGCGGAACGGTAGGAGACAAAACATCATACCTTGATTACGGATATTTCGGTGTGCTTGGTGCAGAGTTTGATGAGGACGGATATTCTGTCGGAGAATATAAGGAAAAGCCGTCATACTATGTGCTACAGAATATAGCGTCGGTTTTTGCTGAAGACTTTGAGATAACAAAGCTTCCCGTAATATTTATGCAGGAGGGTTCTGAACGTGTATTTGGCTGTGATGTGCATAGAAACGACTTGACCGTCGGTGCGTTCAAGCGTGATAATGGTGCCGCTCTTGTATATTGGAAGCCCACTGATATTATGACAACGCTTGACTTTGAAAGTACAGTAAGCTTTGAAATATACTCGCCGTATGACGATGTAAAGGTTATTGACATTATGGACGGAAGCATTTATTCAGTTCCCGAAAGCATAATGACAAGAGATGCGTTCGGAACGTATACGTTTAAAAATTTACCTGTAAAGGACACTCCGCTTATGGTGGTATTCGGTGAATTTTAATTTAATATTTCGGGGGCTGTCAATAATCGCAGACAATTTCAAGGGCATCTGCACGAAGATTTAAACAAGGCTTGCAATTCGTACCCATATCGCTAAATGCGGCAAAGCCGCTACATCGCTCTTATGGGTAACGAATTGCACATTCTGTATTACCCCCTAAACTACCAGGCTGTTTATACGGCCTCTTTTTTGTTTCATTTATATTACAAAAAAACTATATCTATTGATAAATCCCGATAAATGAAGTATAATGATAATAGATACGTATACCCGAAAGGGAATTTGATATAGTAGGTGATGAGTTGAAACAGGGACTTAACGTTTTGCTGTCATTAATGCAGTTAGATATCGGCGGTGCGGAAACCCACGTTGTAGAGCTTGCAAAAGAGCTTAAACGCAGAGGCATAAATCCTATTGTCACATCTAACGGCGGAGCTTATGAAAAAGAGCTTGAAGCGGCGGGAATAAAGCACTATTGCGTGCCGTTGCAGAACAAAAATCCGCTTAATATGATTAAATCGGTAAAGCTTTTAAGACGTATAATAAAAGACGAAAACATCGACATAGTTCATTCTCATGCAAGGATACCGTCCTTTATACTCGGCAGACTTCATGCGAAAATGAAATTTCCGTTTGTGACAACTGCCCATTGGGTATTTACTACAGGATGGGGTTTAAAATATATAACCGACTGGGGCGAAAAGACCGTTGCAGTATCTGAGGATATAAAGACGTATCTGATGGATAACTATAAAATCCCCGAGGGAGATATACAGGTAACGATTAATGGTATAGATACGGACAAGTTTTCACCCAATACGGATAAAACCGATATTAAAAAGGAGCTTGGCTTAAAGGACGACGATACCGTAATAGTCTACGTCAGCCGACTTGACGAGTCACGTTCACTCGTTGCAAAACAGCTTATCAATATTGTGCCTGAAATAGACAAGCTTACAGAAAATCTGAAGGTTGTAGTAGTAGGCGACGGTGATGATTTCGGAACCGTCAAGGCATTGACGGACAAGGTAAACGGCGAGCTTGGCCGTGACTGCGTAATTCTTACGGGCGCAAGAACGGATATAAACCGCATTGTTGCACCTGCTGATTTGTTCATAGGTGTAAGCCGTGCCGCACTTGAGGCAATGGCGGCGGAAAAACCCGTAATTATAGCAGGCAACGAGGGATATATAGGTCTGTTTAATGAGTCAAAGCTCCAGGTGGGCGTTGATACAAATTTCTGCTGTCGAGGCTGTCAGGAGAGTAATGAGGAGCTGTTGCTTAGAGATATAAAGCGATTTTTCCTTATGTCTGATGATGACAGACAAGACATTGCCTGTTACGGTCGTAATCTGATAAAAAGTGACTATTCCGTTTCACGTATGGCAGAAGATACAATGCGTGTTTATAACTGGGCATTAAATAAGAACGATGAGATATTAATATCAGGCTATTACGGATTTAAAAACAGCGGTGACGATGCATTGCTTGAGGCTATAATAAACGATTTGAAAGCCAACAAAGAAAGTCCGAATATTACAGTGTTATCCGCAAATCCAAAGGAAACATCAAAACGCTATAAGGTACGTGCAATAAACAGATTTAACATCATAAGCCTGTACCGCCATATAAAAAAAGCAGGTATGCTTATTTCGGGCGGCGGAACGCTAATTCAGGATACAACATCGACAAAATCACTTTTGTACTATCTGGCAGTTATAAGACTTGCAATCCGCAACGGTGTAAAGGTAATGCTCTATTCAAACGGAATAGGTCCGCTAAGAAACGAGATAAATATACGCCGCGCAAAAAAGACACTTAATAAGGTAGATGTAATAACACTGCGTGATCCTGCATCAAAAACACTGCTTGACGAGCTTGGTGTTGACAAGCCTCAGATAATGGTTACAGCGGACCCTGCATTCGGTCTTACGTCATTTGACGCAAAGGCAGGCCGTGACATTCTTGATAAATTGAATGTTCCGAGAGATAAACGTATTGTTATCGTTGCACCACGCAGGACACGTGATACAAACGCACGCTTTGAAACGACTGTCGCTAAAATGTGCGATTACGCAAACGAAAAGTATAATTGCTATACGTTGTTTATATCAATGCAGCTTAATAAAGACGAACAAATCTCAAGAAACATATCATCAAAGATGAAAACACCCAATATGGTAATCGAAAATCGATTATCTGTTTCGGAGTTTATGAGCATTATCAGTGCATCGGACTTGTGTATAGGTATGCGCCTTCATTCGCTTATATATTCGGTTGTTGGCAATACACCGCTGATTGGTATAGTATATGACCCAAAGATTAAAGGGTTTATGAACTATATGGAGCAGAATATGTGTATTGAAATGTCAGACATCAATGAAGATGTAGCGTATAAGTCGGTTGATGAAGTTTTTGGAAATTATGATAATGTTAAAAACGAACTTGCATCAGGCTGTGCCAGACTTAAGGAAAAAGCACGCCGTAACGGCGAAATTGCAATAGAACTATACGAAAAAGGAAGTGTTCGTCTTGAGCAGTAAAGATTCTGGTAAAAAAATGCTCCTGACAGCAAGCTTTATGGCGTTTGCCACATTTGTTTCAAAGGCATTGGGGCTTGTCCGTGACTCCTTAATGGGCTCATACTTCGGTATGGGCATTGAGGC
>JAQXXM010000029.1 GCA_029226065.1 Clostridiales bacterium | reverse complement strand
AAATATGAATATATTACAAGGGGAAATTTGTATTTTTCATCTTAAAACATAAGGACGGTGGTGTATTTTGAAAAATTCTTTTATACAAGGTGCTACAATATTAATGGTCGCAAATGCAGTATCAAAAATTCTCGGTGCAGTACTGAAAATTCCGCTCACATATATTATACATGAAGAAGGGATGGCTGTATACAACACAGCATTTAGTGTATATGCTATGCTTTTAGCATTTGTAATGTCGGGCATACCATTTGCCGTATCAAAGCTCACAGCAACGGAAATAGCACGCAACAATCCTTCGGGAGCAAGGGCGATAGTGCATACCTCGTCGTTCGTGCTGTTTATAATCGGCGTATGTGCAACTCTTGTTATGTGGTTTGGTGCTGACTTTTTCGCAATGGCAATGAAAGAGGAACGTGCATCATGGGCAATTCGTGCGGTTGCCCCTGCGGTGGTGCTTGTGGCGGTCGGAGATGCTGTAAAAAGTGGCTTTCAGGGCGAGAGCAATATGCTCCCTACAGCAATATCCCAATGCATAGAGGCGTTTATTAAGCTTGGTGCGGGATTTTTATTTGCATTGATGTTTATAAACGCAGGTACGGATAAATCAGCGGGCGGTGCAATTTTAGGCGTTACGGTGGGCGAGCTTGCGGCAACGGGTATGCTTGTGAGCTTGTATCTTGTATCGCACAGGCACGTAAAACGTGAACGGGGCAGAGAAAGAGAACATATACATTCGCTGGTAGATACGGCATTACCTATTATGCTTATGGCGATAACGACCTCGGCAATATCTATGGTTGATACATCGCTGTTAAGAACGAGTCTTTTACGTGCAGGACTTACCGCCGATAATGCAAGGTATCTGTACGGCGCATACACAGGCTATGCAATGACAGTGTTGAATTTGCCGTCGGGACTTCTTGCTACTCTGGGCGTGAGTATAATTCCCGCAATTTCTGCCGCCGCCGCAACAGACAGTAAAAAGAGAATAAATAAACTTATAAAAAGCGGTCTGGGGATATGCTGTGTATGTTCGTTGGCGGCATCGGCAGTAATTGCGCTGTTTGGTGACGTTATTCTAAAAATACTTTTCAGTAACACCGCAAGCTCCCTGATGCTTAGAATATCTGCACCGTCTGTACTTTTTATAAGCATAATGCAGCTTTCGGGTGCAATTTTACAGGCGCTTGGCTACACAGGCAGAGTTTTTGTAAGTGCTGTTGCGGTGGGCGTTATAAAGCTGTTGGCGGCTGTATTTCTCGTGTCCATACCCGATATAAATATATACGGCGCAGCTATAGGCTCAGATATTGCCTTTTTTGTGGGGATGGTTATGAATTTGATATTTCTTGCAGAAAAGGTGCGATAAAAGTTTTTTGAAAATCGTATTGATTTATTTGGATATATGTAGTATAATACATATTGTATTATTATACGCCGCTTTTGCGGCAATTCTGCTGTAAAAAGGAATTAACGAAAATGGAATTAAAAGAAAAATATACAATAGATGATTTAATTGCGATATTGAAACGGTTGCGTGAACCTGACGGCTGTCCGTGGGACAGGGTGCAGACGCACCAGTCTATTAAGAAGAGTATGATAGAAGAAACATACGAGGCTATTGATGCACTTGATTTTGGTGACGATAAGGCTTTTGCAAATGAGCTGGGTGATGTGCTGTTGCAGGTGGTATTTCACGCAGAGATTGCAAGCGAGCGTGGTGCGTTCGATTTTTCAGATGTTGTTACGGAGATATGCACAAAGCTTATAACACGTCATACGCACGTATTCGGAGAGGACAGTGCCGGAAACGAGGCAGAGGCACTCGCAAACTGGGAGAAAAACAAGAAAAAAGAAAAACAGATAGACACATATACAGGAGTATTACAGGATGTGCCGAAATATCTCCCTGCCCTTATGCGTGCGGAAAAAATCCAGAAAAAGGCACGTGGCTTTGGATTTGACTGGGATAACATGGACGATGTCTATAAAAAAGTGTATGAAGAAATCGACGAAATAAAGGAAGCACAGTCTGAGGGCAACGAGGAGCATATACGTGAGGAATACGGTGATTTGCTGTTTTCAGTGGTAAACTTAGGCAGATTTTTAGGTGCGGACAGTGAAACATCACTGTCAGCTGCATCAAATAAGTTTATATCACGCTTTGAAAAGCTTGAAAAAAAGGCGGTTGAAATGGGAAAAGACATCTCTAAAATGTCACTGTCAGAGCTTGATGAGCTTTGGAATTGTGTAAAATCACGGTAAATAGGGTGTATTTTTGGCGAAAATGAAAAAATATTACTACTAACTATTGACAAAGACCGATTTTTGTACTAAAATAGATGTGATTTGGGAATTTTAATATTTCCATATAAAAATATTATCCAGGAGGAAAAATCAATGAAGAAGCAAGAATTAGTTGCAGCAATCTCACAGGAGGCTGAAATTTCTAAGAAGGATGCAGATCGTGCTCTTACAGCTGCAATAAACGCAATCACAAAGGCACTTGCAGACGGCGATAAAATCCAGCTTGTTGGTTTCGGTACATTTGAAGTAAGAGAGAGAGCAGCAAGAACAGGCAAGAACCCAAGAACAGGCGAGATGATTGATATCGCAGCATCAAAGGTTCCGGCATTCAAGGCTGGCAGAGCATTGAAGGATGCTGTAAACGGCTAATTTCATCTATTAGAGAATTACGTATGAAAAGGGGACGAGCGGCTATAGCTGTTCGTCTTTCATCGTATATATGAAATAAACAGGAGAAATATCAAAATGCGTATAGATAAATTTTTAAAAGTGTCAAGGCTTATAAAACGCAGAAGCGTTGCAAATGAAGCCTGTGACAGCGGCAGAATTTCAGTAAACGGCCGCCCCGTAAAGGCATCGTATGATGTCAAGGTCGGAGACGTGATAGAAATAAAACTCGGCGAGCGTATAAACAGCTATGAGGTGACAGATATATCCGAGCATGTTCTGAAAAATGATGCTCAAAATCTATATAAGCCTCTGTGATGTTCTAAATGCTGTCTATCCGAAATAATATATAGATAAGTATATTATTTCGGAGGCATAGCAATGGAAAAAAATACAAAACAGTTAAAAGAGCATAATATAATCCTGAAAAACAGAGAGGAAATGTCATTGTCGGGAATAAACGAAGTAGTAAGCTTTACCGATACTCAAATCATTCTTAAAACCGTATGCGGAGGGTTACTGATAAGAGGCAATTCCCTTAATATCGGACTTTTAAATACCGATACGGGCGAGCTGTCAATAACAGGTTCGGTTTCATATATGAAATACAATAAGTCCAAAGGCAACGGCGGTGTTTTTGAGGGCATTTTCAAATGACTAATGAATGGTATGCTTTCTTAGCGTCAATCATCTGCGGAATACTTGCTGCGGTGCTTTGGTATGCGTTTGACTCTATGCGTAAGGTATTTGGATTTAAGGCACTGGGGAATATTGTATTTGATATTCTGTGGATGTGCTGTGGCGTTATTGTTTTCTGTGTTTGTATATGGGAACTCTTTGATCTTCGAATACGTGCATTTGAATTTATTGGTGTGGGGATAGGTGCATTTTTGTGTCATATTTTGCTTAAACGCCCTTTAGAATGGATTTTTGACATAATTTTTATGTTTTTTTTGAAAATATTTCAATTTATTTTCAAAATACTCTTGACACCTTGGACTTTTTTGTATAAAATTTTAATAAGGAACAAAACAAACAAAAAACGGAAAGGAAAAACCGATGATTCGTCTGAAAAATAAGATAACGAAATATTACCATCGTCACAGCCGTACTATAGCCGTGACTACAGTAGTCATTCTGTCGGGCTGGTTTATTATAAACGGATTAATGCAGATGCCTGCAATTAAAGCTAACCGTCAGGAGACAGCAGAAGTCAATGCTAAGATTGAGCAAGAAAAAAACCGTCAGGCAGAAATTGACGATCTTACAAAAAAGGTCAATACTGATGAATACATTGAGAGAGTAGCAAACGAAAAACTGGGGCTTGTAAAAAGTAACGCAACTATTTTTTACGATGTTTCAGAGGAGAATTAAACGGGGGTAGTCGAGTTTTATGGCAGAATTGGGCAGCATAGTAAATGGTGTAGTGGACGGTGTAACGAAATTCGGTGTGTTTGTCAATTTCGGCGATGGTGAATCGGGATTGGTTCACATATCCGAGCTATCCTATGACTACATAACGGACATAAATGAATTTTTCAAAAAAGGCGATGAGGTATCGGCAAAGGTAATAAAAATTGACGATAGGGGCAAAATAAGCCTGTCAATTAAACAAGCACAGCCAAAGCCCCAAAAGCCTAAGAAATCATCTCCCAGGCCCGACTCCTTTGACTGGACTGCACGTGAGGAGGAAGAGCTGTCGTTTGAGGATAGAATGTCACGCTTTAAGCATGAAAGCGAGGAAATCCTCCGTGACAACAAGCGAAGAATGGAGAATAAACGCTCAGGTGGCTATTCAAGAAAAAGCCATTGATTTATTGTAATTTAATATCTAAAAAAGGGTTGCGTTTTTTGTTGCAACCCTATTTTTCTGAAAAGGATTGATTATTTGATTAAAAAAAACAATAGCATAATAAGAAGCCGTATATTTCCGTTTATAGGCGCAGTTATTGTGTTTGTTATAAGCTTTTGCGTACTGTATCTGGGTGATAACGTAGGCTTAAGCGACAACGGCGACTTCAGACGTGTGCTTCTGACAAACAATATTGAATACAAAAACAGCGATAATCACTATTATCTGTTTAAGCAGGACTATAAAATGCTCCTTGATGATAAGAACGTATTTTCAGCAATTCATTCTGCGTGGCAGACCAACAAAGAGGAGGAGATATATAAAACCCCCCATTTTCTGATTATTAAGCTGTCAAAGGTGATGAATATTATATCAAATGCCATTGCGAAAAGACCGCTTGATACGTACCATATAGGATATATGGCATTTATATATATATCTATGCTTGCATTTGCGGCGTGGGTAATATTTACGTTTTTTGCCGAGTCAAAGAAGCGAGTTCAGATAGGCGTATTTTTGCTGTTTATCTTTATATTCTGCGATGCAGGATACTTACTGTATTTCAATTCGTTCTACGGTGAACCTTTGCAGTACACATCGCTTATGATGCTTGTGGCGTTAGGTATGCTTATATATAAGCGGCCCACATTGCCTAAAGTTATTGCATTCTTTATTGCACTGTATTTTTTTGCAGGTTCAAAGCTTGCAAATATTGCATACTCGCTTGTTGTTGCACTTCTTGCAATCTTAATAGTAATAATGCGTAAGGACAGGCTGTTCAGAGCAGGTGTTATTTTAGCGGCTGTGGTATGTATAATAAATATAATATCTCTTTATACGGCCATCCCTGATTGGATGGATAATGATACCACATATCAGTCGGTATTCTTAGGCATAACAAAAAATTCCGATACGCCCGAGGCAGATTTAAAAGAGCTGGGTGTAGATGAAAAGTATGCTGTCCTTGCAGGTACTCATGCGTATATGGACGAGGACGAGTATCCCATAGACATTAAAACAGAGGAATTTAAAAAGGATTTTTATGATAAGGTCACAAAAATGGATATTGCTTTTTTCTATATAAAGCACCCTGTCCGCCTTTTAAGAGAACTGACTCATGCTATAGAAAACTCGGCATATATCCGCCCTCCGGTGGTAGGCAATTCAACAGAGATACCGATGGAATTTACCGATAAATGGAGCGGATGGTCAAAGCTTCGGGTATGGCTGAAATTCCTGTATGAGCCGTGGCTGGTTCTCGTGGCATTTGTGCTGATAACATTATATATGGTATTTATTAATATCTTGTATGTACACAATCATAAAACGGAATCTGTACAGCGCAGGTATATGATATATGCACTTAACATTCTTGTGCTTGGACTATGGATAAATCTTTTGATGCCTATAATCTGTAACGGTGAGGCAGACATTGCAAAGCACATGTTCCTGTTTACAAACTGCATAGATATTCTATTTACATTAGGCGTAGTGTCAATCATATTAACCCCGTTTAAGACTGCGGTTAAGCTTATCGTATCGTCTGTAGTATTGGGCGGTATGTTCCATATCACTCTGCCAAAGAAAACCGTGACCTTCGGCGAGCTTTTTGGCAAGCCAATAAAATGGGAGGTTGTGGAAAAATATGATGACGGAACAATGCTTCTGGTATCAAAGGAATGTGTTGCATATATGCCGTATGACGATGAGAGCAACCTGTGGGAGACAAGCGATGTAAGAGAATGGCTCAACGGTGACTTCCTGTCCGAATTTTCGGCTCAGGATATACAGCAGATTGTACCGACAAAAAATAAAAGCTTTCTATCCTACGAGGAGCGTGACAAGGCGGAGGGCGGAAACCACGCCCATTATTGGAATTTCACGCCCCGACTTGTATATGATATGGGCGAGACTGCATACTATAACTATGTCACCGACAATGTTTTTGTACCAACACTGTCTATAATGGACGAAATAGACGTTGATGAGCCATATTGGGTAATGTGTCCGTATACGTCAAACACGTATATGTCACGATTTATGAATACAGACGGATTTATTCTGCACACAGACATAAAAAATGAAAAGGGTATAAGAGCGACGCTTAGAATAAAACAGAAGGAGGACTGAAATGGATAACTATACGATGCTTACGGATTTTTATGAAATCACTATGGCAAACGGCTTTTTTAACGAGGGCTATAAAGATAGAACGGTATATTTTGATATGTTCTTCCGTTCCACTCCGGATGGTGGCGGTTTTGCCATAATGGCAGGAGTTGAACAGGCGATAGAATATTTGAAAAATCTGCATTTCACACAAGAGGACATAGATTTTTTACGCAGTAAAAATATGTTTTCTGACGGATTTTTAGAGTATCTTAGCAATTTTAAATTTGTCTGTGATGTATGGGCAATTCCCGAGGGTACACCAATTTTCCCGGGTGAGCCTATACTTACTGTAAAAGGCCCTGCCATACAGGCACAGTTTGTTGAAACTATGCTGCTTTTGACAATTAACTTTCAGACGCTCATTGCCACAAAGTCAAACAGGATTGCACGTGCCGCAGAGGGACGTGCCGTTATGGAGTTTGGCGCACGCCGAGCACAAGGCGTATATGCGGCAACATACGGTGCACGTGCTGCATATATAGGCGGTGTGGCAGGCACGTCAAACGTGCTTACCGACCAGAAGTTCTCCGTTCCTGCGTTAGGTACAATGGCACACAGCTGGGTACAGATGTTTGATACGGAGTATGAGGCGTTCTGTGCTTATGCAAGAAATTACCCTGACGATACAACTCTTTTAATTGACACATACAACGTATTAAAATCAGGCTTGCCCAATGCAATAAAGACGTTTGACGAGGTATTGAAGCCTCTCGGTAAACGTCCGAATGGTGTCAGGATAGATTCAGGTGACATAACGTATCTGTCAAAAAAATGCCGACGTATACTTGATGAGGCAGGGTATCAGGACTGTAAAATAGTAGCGTCAAATTCGCTTGATGAGTATATTATACGTGATATGCTTGTCCAGGGTGCAAGAATTGACTTGTTTGGCGTAGGCGAACGGCTTATAACATCAAAATCAAATCCCGTAATGGGCGGAGTATATAAGCTTGTTGCAGTTGAGCGTGAGGACGGCACAATTGAGCCTAAAATCAAAATCAGTGAAAACGTGGCAAAAATAACAACACCATGCTTTAAGCAGGTTTACAGACTGTTCGACAAGGACACAAATAAAGCGATAGCAGATGTTGTAACATTACACGATGAAGAAATAGATGCAAATAAACCGCATATTCTGTTTGATCCCGAATATACGTGGAAGAGAAAACAAGTAAGAAATTTCTATGTACGTCCGTTACTGGAACAGATATTTAAAAACGGCGAATGTGTTTACAAATCACCCTCAGTCAAGGAAATACGCACATATTGCGATGCACAGCTTAACACCTTGTGGGAGGAACTTAAACGATTTGAAAATCCGCATAAATATTATGTTGATTTGTCAGAAAAGCTATGGCAGATAAAAAATGATTTATTGAGAAGTGTATCAACAGATGGATAAGAAAACAATAATTTTAAAAACAGATGATAATTCAATACAAAAGGCAGGAGAAATTCTACGAAACGGCGGATTGGTGGCATTTCCGACTGAGACTGTCTACGGGCTTGGCGGTAATGCATTAATGGCAGACTCCGTTAAGAAAATTTATGAGGCAAAGGGCAGACCGTCGGATAATCCGCTTATAGTACATATAGCGGATAAGTCCGACATTGCACCGCTTGTAAAGGATATAAGCAAAAATGCAAAAAAACTGATAGAAGCTTTTATGCCGGGAGCATTTACGATAATATTAAAAAGGAGCGAGCTTATACCCGACAGCGTAACGGCAGGCATGGAAACGGTTGCTGTGCGTTTTCCTGAAAATGAGACGGCACAGCGTGTCATAAAAGCATCAGGAGTGCCTGTGGCGGCGCCGAGTGCGAATTTGTCGGGTAAGCCAAGTCCTACACGTGCAATTCATGTTATAGATGATTTGTCAGGCAGGGTAGATGCGATAATTGACGGTGAGGACTGTACGATAGGTGTCGAATCCACAATAGTCGACGCATCAAAGGACGTGCCTGTCCTTTTACGTCCGGGCGGTATATCGTATGAGGAAATTTGCGATGTAGTGCCTGAAACACGTCTTGATGAGCATATCCTAAACTCACTTGCACTTGATGAAAAACCGCTTTGCCCCGGAATGAAATATAAGCACTATTCACCCGAGGCAGACGTTACGGTGGTAGAGGGAGATATGCGAGCTGTACGCCGTAAAATCAGAGAGCTGTTAGAGGAAAACAGCGATAAGATATGCGGAGTTCTCACTATGTCGGATAACACGTATGACTGTGCAGTTCTGCTTTCGGGCGGTACGGACAACAGAGAATACGCAAAAAAGCTGTTTTCAAATCTACGGGAATTTGACAGGCTTGGTGTTGAAATTGTGTTTGCGGAGTTTGAAAGCCGTGATGGTTACGGTCTTGCCGTAAAAAACAGACTATATAAGGCGGCAGGTCATAAGGTGATAAAAACAGGACCGTAAAAACATTGACACTTTATGGCTGTTATGGTATACTTATAGTATATTATATAATGCATATAAGCAAAATCAAAGGCAAATGTGTTCACACAGAAAGGCGGAAAGTTTGAAAAAAGATAAGCGGCACATCTCGCACGTCCGTGCTCACTTATGTACATTGAGTACACGGCGTTCGCACGTACACACAATCTGCTTGCTTCTCTTTTCCCAAACGGGTTTTATGAAAGGAGTTAATAGGAATAATTATGGACATAAAAAAATTAGCTGATTTTTCTACAAAGTTATGTGCGGAAGGTACAGTGTTGCTGAAAAATGACGGCAATATGCTACCTGTAAGAGATGAGAAAATATCTGTTTTCGGAAGAACGCAGATAAACTACTTAAAAAGCGGTACAGGCTCAGGCGGTGCGGTTAACGTGCGTAACAGTATTAACATTCTTGACGGATTGCGTGATAATGAACATATACTTTTAAATGAGGAGCTTGCATCGGACTATGAACGTCTTGTAAAAGAGCATCCTGCGGACTATTCAAATGCATTTGAATCTGATTTTACAGATAAAGAATTTGTTCCCGACGATTGCATAATAGAAAAGGCATCGAAATTTTCAGACAAGGCAATTGTTATAATAGGCAGAGTGAGCGGCGAGAGCTACGACAATGTGCCAAGAGAGGGAAGCTTCTGCCTTACACCGAATGAGCGTGAACTGCTTAAAAAGGTTACGGGGCTTTTTAAACATACGGCAGTCCTTATAAATTGCGGAAATACTGTAAATATAAAAGAAATACTTGACTACGAAATAGATGCACTTATGCTTATATGGCAAGGAGGACAGTATGGCGGTAAGGCGGTGGCACAGCTTTTAAGCGGTGACAGCTATCCGTCAGGAAAGCTTGCCGATACCATTGCAACTGTATATACAGACTACCCCTGCGGTGAGACGTTCGGTCAATCGAGACCTCAAGTGTATGGTGAAGATATATACGTTGGCTACAGATACTTTGAAACCTTTGCAAAGGACAAGGTATTATATCCTTTCGGCTTCGGTCTTTCATATACAGATTTTGCAATATCAGATTATGAGGCATCTCAAAATGATGGCATAATAACCGTTCGTGCAAAGGTGACAAATACAGGCAATTTTGCAGGTAAGGAAGTAGTAGAGGTATACTACGGCGCACCCCAGGGCAAGTTGGGGAAGCCGTTGCGTGAGCTTATTGGCTATAAGAAAACCGATGAACTTCAGCCTGGCGAGACACAGACGGTTGAAATCACATTTGACATTAGTGATATGTCAAGCTATGACGATGGCGGTGCGACAGGGTTTAAGTCCTGTTATGTACTTGAGTCGGGTGATTATAAAATATATGCGGGAAACAGCGTAAGGTCGGCACGTGAGATATATACATACACTGAACCGAAAACTATCGTGGTCAAAAAATGTACAGAGGCGCTTGCACCTATACAGACATTTAAAAGACTTCGTCCCCAATTTAATGATGATACAATATGCGAAGCGTGGGAGGACACACCTTTAAGGACAGTGTCGATAGAGGACAGAATACAGAAAAACCGTCCGAAAGAAATAGCGTATACAGGCAGAAAGGGCTATAAGCTTGTTGACGTATACAACGGAAACATTGATATGGATGGCTTTATTGCACAGCTTGACAAGTATGAGCTTGCAACGCTTGTACGTGGCGAGGGAATGATGAATGACCGTGTAACACCCGGTACGGCATCTTGCTTTGGCGGTGTTACAGATACGCTTGTTGACGTATACGGAATTCCGTCATGCAGTACGGCAGACGGACCGTCTGGAATACGTCTTGACAGCGGCGACTATGCTACGCTTCTTCCTAACGGAACACTTCAGGCTTGTGCGTGGAATTCTGATTTAGTATGCAGTATTTACGAAATGCAGAGTATGGAACTTGCACTTAATAAAATTGACGCAACATTAGGACCGGGTATGAACATACACAGAAACCCATTATGCGGAAGAAACTTTGAGTATTTCTCTGAAGATCCGTTATTGTCGGGCGAAACGGCGGCGGCAATAATACGCGGCGTACAGCAGAGCGACTGCTCATCGACAATCAAGCATTTTGCCTGCAACAATCAGGAAAACGACAGAAATAATGTTGAATCAATCGTATCGGAGCGTGCTTTAAGAGAGATATACTTAAAGGGATTTGAGATAGCAATAAAAGAGAGCAGCCCTCGTGCCGTTATGACATCGTATAACCCAGTAAACGGATTTTGGTGTGCATCAAGCTATGATTTGACCGAAACTATTCTACGTGAGGAATGGGGATTTGACGGTATGGTTATGACCGACTGGTGGGCGGATATGAACAGCTATTTAGGGGCACCACCGTCGAAAAACGAAAAGGCGGCTATGGTGCGTGCAAGAAACGATGTTTATATGTGTAGCGGAAATAATACGGCAGAGGACCATAATTCGGATAACATTATATCAAGCCTTGATGATGGTTATATAACTATAGCAGACCTGCAAAGATGTGCAAAGGATATACTTAACTTTATTCTTAAAACAGCCGCATTTAAGCGTATGGCAAATGTCCCCGAGAAAATAGCAGAAATTCCGAGTGAGTATATGTACACAGACGAGGAGAACATAATCGAGCAAAATTCAGAGGATATGGGTACAATATATGTGAGCCTTGACACCTATGAAATGTGCAGAATAAACGGTAAGGGCGGTGAGTCTTACACATACCGCATAAACGTAAACAAGAGCGGCAACTACCGTGTATCCTTATACTTTAAGTGCAATTCAAACCCATTGGCACAGCTTGCATTGTTTATTAAGATTGGCGATAATAAGTATCCCGTATCATTGTGCGGTACCGATGGAAAAATGCAAAATCACGAAGCGTTCACAAAGTATATTGATGCAGGTGAGCATGAGTTTACAATAAGCTTTGGACCGCAGAACTTTGCAGATGTGGAGATACGCAGAATAGGCTTCTGGCGTAACGATTAATGGTTATGTAAATACCGTCTTATATTATAGGACGAAAGGAAATGGAAAATGAGCAAAAAAATACTTTTTGTCTGCACAGGCAACACGTGCCGAAGTGCTATGGCGGCGGCAATGATGGCAGACATTGCAGAAAAAAACGATATGGATATATTGGTTGACAGTGCAGGAATATTTGCATCATTAGGTGAGCCTGCGGCAGAAAATGCCATACAGGCTATGAAAAAACGCAATATTGATTTGTCCTGTCATACGACAAAACCCATAACTCCCGAATTAATTGAAATGGCAGATGTCATACTCACAATGACAAACGCACATAAGATGCTTATAGAAAATATGGCACCTGAAAAAGTGTTTACAATATGTGAATACGCAGGCACTGATGGCGACGTGCCTGACCCGTATGGCGGCGATTTAGAGGAATATGAGGAAATTGCAGACGAGATATACGATTTGCTTACCGATATTGCCGAGAAGCTGTGGGAAGAAAAATGACAATACGAAATATGACGGAAAAGGATATACCGAAAGCGGCGGCAGTTGATGCTAAGGCATTTAATAAGCCGTGGGGCAGTATGTCCTTTGCCGATGAAATCGAAAAAGACTACGCGCATTATTTTGTGTGCGAAGATGAAACGGAAATCATAGGCTACGTCGGAATATGGTGTTTATATGAAACGGCGGAGCTTATACGTATAGCGGTAAATCCGTCAAGACAGCAAAATGGCGTGGGAAGTATTCTTATGACGGAAATACTAAATTGTGCAAGGGATTGCGGCTGTGAGCGTATGCTCTTGGAGGTGCACGCTGAAAACACACCTGCACAGTCCTTATACAGTAAATTCGGATTTTCGGAAATAAGCGTGCGTAAAGGCTATTACGACGGCGCAGATGCGCATATTATGGAAAAGAAGCTTGTTTGAGAGGAGTCATCAGCGAATGGACGATGTGTTAATATTAGGGATTGAAAGCTCATGCGATGAAACAGCGGCGGCTATTGTAAAAAACGGACGTACAGCACTTTCAAACGTGATAAACTCGCAGATAGATATTCATAAACGATACGGCGGAGTTGTGCCTGAAATTGCGTCAAGATGCCATATTGAGGCTATAAACACTGTAATAGACGAAGCACTTAAAAACGCCAACGTAACGTTTGACGATATAGATGCCATTGCCGTTACATACGGCCCGGGACTTGTGGGTGCGTTGCTTGTGGGTGTATCTACAGCTAAAGCTCTTGCATACACACTGAAAAAACCACTTGTCAACGTACATCACATAAAGGGGCATATCTGTGCAAACTATGTTGCACACAGCGACTTAAAACCGCCCTTTATATGCCTTGTAGCATCAGGCGGACACAGCCATATAGTATATGCTAAGGACTACCTTGAATATGAAATTATGGGTATGACACGTGATGATGCCGCAGGTGAGGCCTTTGACAAGATTGCAAGAGTGCTTGGTCTGGGATATCCGGGTGGCCCGAAAATTGACGCTCTGGCAAAGGAGGGAAACCCACACGCAGTAGAGTTCCCTCGTGTAAAAATGGCGGAGGAGTCACTTGATTTCTCGTTCAGCGGTGTAAAAACGGCAGTTATTAACCACATACACAAGCTTGAGCAAAAAGGTGAGGAATACAACAAGGCAGATATTGCCGCATCTTTTCAGGAGGCTGTTACAGATGTATTGGTGTCACACACAATAGAGGCGGCACAGAGAAAAAACCTTGATAAAATAGTGATTGCGGGCGGAGTTGCATCAAACTCGGCATTGCGTGATAAAATGGAAAAAACAGCAAAAAAATACGGTATAGATGTACTGTATCCGCCCCCTGTATTGTGTACGGATAATGCCGTGATGATTGCGGCGGCAGGGTATTACGAATACGTTTCGGGAAAACGTGCTGATATGCGTCTTAACGCTGTGGCATCG
Source organism: Clostridiales bacterium (assembly GCA_029226065.1). GTDB lineage: Bacteria > Bacillota > Clostridia > UBA1381 > UBA1381 > Ornithomonoglobus. The sequence continues at coordinate 26,824 of JAQXXM010000029.1, read as the reverse complement.
TTGCCATTATAACAACTAAACGGAGATATAAAATGGATAAATTATTTGTAAATTTAGGAGAAAACTCTTATGATATAGTATTCGGTGACAGCTTTAATCAGCTTGCCGATACACTAAAGGAAATAAATGCACCGAAAAAACTTTTAATAGTAACAGACACCAACGTTTGTAAATTATATGCCGGGGAGATAAACAGTCACCTTAACAGTGCAGGATTTTCAAGCAGTGTATACGAATTTACAGCAGGTGAGGAAAATAAAAGAATGGATACCATTCTTGGAATATGCAAGGCGTGTATAGATAACGGACTCGACAGAAAAAGTATGATAATTGCCCTGGGCGGCGGTGTTGTCGGTGATATGGCAGGGTTTGCCGCATCAATATATATGCGAGGTATTAAGTTTATACAGATACCCACTACTCTTTTATCGCAATCTGACAGCTCCGTAGGCGGTAAGACGGGTATAGATTTTATGGACAACAAGAATATACTTGGAGCATTTCATCAGCCAAAGCTTGTCTATATCAATGTCAATACCCTTAAAACATTACCCGAAATACAGTTTATTTCAGGTATGGGCGAGGTTATAAAGCACGGAATAATCAGAGACAAGGATTTTTACGACTTTGTAAAATCAAATCCTGATAAGATAAAAGCTTTGAATTCAAAAACGCTTATCGAAATGGCTAAGCGCAACTGTGAAATAAAGGCGAAGGTTGTTGAGACTGATGAAAAAGAGTCGGGCTTGCGTGCAATATTGAATTTCGGTCATACAATCGGTCATGCAGTGGAATCGGCAATGAATTTTCAGATGACTCACGGCGAATGTGTCGGTATCGGTATGGTGGGTGCAACATATATTGCAAATAAGCGGGGTCTTATTGATGGCGGTGTTCTGTCAGATATTGAAGAAACGCTTTTAAGCTATGGCTTTAAAATAAAAACAAAGCTTCCGTCTCCTGATACGATTTATGAATTTATGCAGAATGATAAAAAGAAATCTGACGGAAAACTAAACTTTGTACTGCCTGTTTCGATAGGTGAGGTTATACGTGTAAATGACGTAACACGAGATGAAATATACAGTGCAATAGAATATATATCCGAATAAACCTTTTTGGGAGGAGCGGCACAATGGCAAAGAGAAAAAATATAATAGGTTTGGTGTGGCAGATACTCCTTGCACTGGTTATAGTTCTTATCGACCGCGTGACAAAGATGTATGTTATCGGCAACTGTGCATTGGGTGAAAGGTTTGGTGAACTGCCCTTTGTTGCAGATTTTGTGTATGTGCAAAATACAGGTGCGGCATTTTCGATGCTTGAAAATAACACAATACTTTTAAGCGTAATATCTGTTGCGTTCATAATTGCAATCATCATATATAAAATAATCAGAAAACCTGAGCATTTTATGGAAAATCTTGCTGTTACACTGTTTTTTGCGGGCGGACTTGGCAATGCAATCGACAGAATACAGTATAAATTTGTTGTTGATTTTATAGATATAAAATGGTTTAATTTCCCTGTATTTAATATTGCCGATATGGCGGTTGTGTTGGGAGCTGTGGCGGCTATAGTATACGTTATCTTTTTCGATAAGGGAGCAGAAAATGGAAACTCTTAATATTACAGCTCAAGAACAGTCGTCACGTCTTGATAAGTTCATATCCGACAATTCTGATATTTCACGCAGTTATGCCGCAAAGCTTATTGAGGACGGCTGTGTTACCTTAAACGGCAGCTCGGTTACTAAAAAATCAAAAGTAGCCGCAGGCGATACAGTTATTATCAAGCTCCCCGAACCGCAGGAAATAGAAGCAAAGCCTGAGAATATACCTCTTGATATAGTGTATGAGGACGACAGCGTTATAGTTGTAAATAAGCCACAGGGCATGGTGGTACATCCTGCGGCGGGAAATATGACAGGTACGCTTGTAAACGGACTCTTGTACCATTGTACGCTAAGCAGTATAAACGGTGCGATACGTCCCGGTATAGTGCATCGTATCGACAAAGATACATCAGGACTTTTAGTTGTTGCAAAAACAAACGAAGCACATGAATTGCTTTCAGCACAGCTCAAAGAGCGTAAAGCTTTAAGAAAATATGTGTGTATCGTGCATGGCAATATAAAGGAGGACGAAGGCACTATTGATAAGCCTATAGGCAGACACCCCACCGACCGCAAGCGTATGGCGGTAATTGAGGGCGGACGTGAGGCAGTAACGCACTATAAGGTCCTTGAAAGGTTTGGAGATTACACGTATCTTGAATGTACATTAGAGACTGGCAGAACACATCAGATACGTGTCCATCTGGCATCAATCGGTCATAATATAGCAGGCGATCCTGTGTACGGCATTAAAAAGGACCGTGACAGCGGCAAAGGTCAATTTCTGCACGCTAAAACTATTGGATTTGCACATCCCAAAACAGGTGAGCTGATGGAGTTTTCAGCAGAGCCGACAGACGCATTTAATGCATTTTTAAACAAGCTGCGAAAAAGATAAAAATGTTAAAATTCTGGAAAATCGGTTAAGGCTATTGCATTTTATGGCAAAATGATGTAATATATAGTTATTGTATTTATGATGTCGCAAGGCGGCGGAATGGAGATTAGCATGAAAAAGAATTTATGTGTAATATTCGGCGGACAGTCACCGGAGCACGATATATCACAAAAATCAGTTACGTCTATACTTAATAACTTAGATAAAGATAAATATACAATATATACGGTAGGCATAACACGTGACGGAAAATGGTATTTGTACACAGGAGATTGGTCTCTTATAGAAAGCGGTGCATGGGAGAATGAAACAAAATGCTTGAGGTCTGCATTTATATCCCCTGACAGCTCGCATCACGGAATGGTTGTTATGGGCGATACTACAGAGATTATACATATAGATGTTATATTCCCCGTACTCCATGGCGAATACGGCGAGGACGGAACTGTTCAGGGCTTGTTTGAGCTGTCACATATACCTTATGTCGGAATGGGTGTTCTATCATCTGCTAACGGTATGGATAAGACGTATTCAAAGCTTGTATTTGACTCTGTGGGTATTCCACAGGCAAAATGGGTAGTTGTAACAAGCGGCGAGGATTTTGAAAAGTGTGCTGATAAGATTGAGTCAGAGCTTGGATATCCGTGCTTTGTTAAGCCAGCAAGATTAGGCTCATCTGTCGGTATCGGTAAGGCACATAACAGACAGGAGCTTATGGACGCACTCTATAATGCGGAAAAATACGACAGACGAATACTCGTAGAGGAGCATATTGACGGTCACGAGGTAGAATGTGCCGTTCTTGGCAATAAAGAGCCACGTGCTGCAACTGTAGGCGAAATCCGACCGACAGTTGAATATTATGATTTTGATGCTAAATATAACGATGCTTCGACAGAGCTTTTGATACCTGCTGATATTCCTTCGGAAACAATAGAGAAAATACGTGAGTATTCTGTGCGTGCGTTTTTGGCACTTGACGGACAAGGTCTTTCAAGAGTAGACTTTTTTGTAAAGTATTCCGACGGCTCAATCGTACTTAACGAGATAAACACATTACCTGGTTTTACTAACATAAGTATGTACCCAAAACTCTGGGAGGCATCGGGCATAGGATATAGCCAATTGCTTGATACACTTATTACACTTGCCGAGGAGAGAGTTAAATAATGGATAACAGAAGCATAGGCGTTTTCGATTCGGGCTTGGGCGGACTTACTGCCGTAAAGGAAATAATGAGACGTTTTCCTAACGAAAATATCGTATATTTCGGTGATACAAGCCGTGTCCCGTATGGTACACGATCAAAAGAAACTATATTGAAATACACGCACAGCGATATACGCTTTTTATTGAGCTGTGATGTAAAAATGATAGTAATAGCTTGCGGTACGGCATCGTCGGCGGCATTGCCCGAGATAAAAACAGAATTTGACGTTCCTATATACGGAGTGGTTGATTCGGGTGCGTATGAGGCGGCACGTGTTACAAAAAATAATCGAATTGGCATTATCGGCACGCCTGCAACAATAAAAAGCGGCGCATATAACAAGTATATTGCAGGTTATAACCCCGATGCAGAAACTTTTGAGAAAGCGTGTCCGCTGTTTGTGCCATTGGTGGAAAACGGACATTTCAATACACCTGTAACAAAACTTGTTATTGATGAATACTTAGCAGATATAAAAAAAGCAGGTGTTGATACACTTATTATGGGCTGTACGCACTATCCTCTATTAAAGGAGGCTATTGCTGAATATATGGGTGATGATGTTACGCTTGTAAGCCCGGGTGAAGAGGTTGCGAAGTTCTTAGAAAAGAAACTCAACAGCGAAAATTCGCATAGCGAAGAAAAAGACAAAGACCAGTACAGATACTATGTAAGCGACTGCATAGAAAGCTTTGAGGAGCTGGGCGGAATATTCCTTGAAACAAAGATAAACGGCAAGGTGAACAGGATTGACATTGAAAAATACTGATAAATTCATTGTAAAGGTGAAAAACCGTCAGACTGATAAAGGCGATACGGAGTACATAACCGAGCGGGGCGAGGGGTCACTGCGTATTAAAGACGGAAAATACTATATTATGTACAAGACAGACTCCGCAACGGTTATGATACGTCTTGAAATGGGCTATGCAAATGTGACACGTGTGGGAGAGAGTCGTTCGGATATGGAATACAGAGCAGGCAAAACCACACGGTTTATGTATAACACGCCTTACGGTGCAATGGAAATGGAGCTTTACACAAAGAGTATCAACTACAGCCTTTCTTCACGTGGCGGGGAAATACAGCTCAGATACACTCTTTGCGGTGTGGATAATGATATGCAGATAGTTTTGAAAAAGAAAAGAGATGATTTGGATTGAATAAGTTGACAAAAAAAATAATTATGCTTTTAACAGCGTTTGCAGTTACAGCTCAACCTGTTGTTTTTGCTCAAACGGATGAAAAGGAAATAGATACAAGTATTGAATATCAGGGCTATGAAATGATATCGGATTATATCGCAAATCAGTATATTGACGATACATATACGGCAGAGGATATAATGAAGCTTGGTGTGTCGGCGTATCTTGAGAAGTACGGTGACGATGCACTTGTGGAATTTTTAAAGGGTGCATTGCACGCTCTTGACGATTATTCAGACTTCTTTACACGTGAAGAATATATTGAATATATGAACGAAATCAACAGCACGTTTTACGGTCTGGGAGTGAGCCTCCAGCAAAACGGCGAGTATGTTGAGATAGTTGAGTTTGTAGAAGAAGGTGGACTTGCACAGCAGAGCGGTTTTCAGGTTGGTGACAAGATTGTTGCCGTTGGCGGTGTTGACGTTGTGGGATGCAGTGTAACAGAGGTCAGAAACCTTGTTGTCGGCGAGCTTGGCACGGCTGTAGATATTACGGTGCTTCGAGGTGATGAGCGGATAAATCTTGTTGGTATACGCACAGCCGTAAATACAAGCACTGTTTCGGGTACTGTCTTAAAGGATGGTATAGGTTATGTCAAGATATTGTCATTCTCAAAGAACACAGCAGAAGAATTTACAGATATCGTAAATAAGATGAAAAGCGAGAATGTAAAAAAGCTTATCCTTGATCTTAGGAACAACGGCGGAGGACAGGTCATTGCGGCAGTAGATGTCGCAAGACAGATAGTTCCCAAGGGCAAAATCATTGATGTTGAATATAGAGATAAGAACCTGAACCATACGTATAATTCAGACCTGCGAGAGCCGCCGTTTGAGATAGTAACACTTGTAAATGAACATACTGCATCATCGGCAGAAATTTTGGCAAGTGCTATTCAGGACTCGGGCGTGGGCATATTAATGGGTGAAAACACATACGGCAAGGCAGTTATACAAAGCCCGTTCTATGTCAATAACGGTATGGTAATAAAGCTTACAATAGGCAGCTATATCACACGAAACGGCAATGAAATAAATAAAGTCGGATTAATCCCGGATGTAGCGGTTGAAAACGAGAAAAAGAAGGTTGATACATCAGCATATACAAAATTTGACTTTATTACGCCTGTTTCTTTAGGTGCAAGCGGAGATAATGTAATGGCGGCAAAGGAACGTCTGTCTGATATGAACTATTATTCGGGCAATATGCATAATGATGTGTATAATGTCGACCTTAAGGAGTCGGTTGCACTGTTCCAACGCAAGTATGGTCTCACGGATTCCGGAGTGCTTGATATTCCTACACAGATAAAACTCAAAGAGGTTTTTGAGCAGCTTGATATGGAACTTGATACACAGCTTGATGAAGCATACAAGTATTTAGGGGGCAAAATAGAAGATTTAGAGTGACGGTTGCGGCAAAACAGCGCCGACCGCTAACGCTACGGACGAAACTCACCCTCGACGTACAAACGTACGCCGTCGGGCAGGGGGGCATACGCCCTTCGTTTCGGCCGTTCTGCACTATTTTGACACAACCTTACCCGGTTGCGGCAAAACAGCGCCGACCGCTTGCGCTACGTATGAAACTCACCCTCGACGTACAAACGTACGCCGTCGGGCAGGGGGGGCATACGCCCTTCGTTTCATCCGTTCTGCACCATTTTGACACAACCTTACCCGGTTGCGGCAAAACAGCACCGACTGCAAAAACAAAAGACTGTCTGCAAAATTGCAGATGGTCTTTTTCTTCATACAAAAAAATTGCAAAATTATAATGTGTTTTTATGAAATATTCATCAAAATACGAAAACGCTCGCAAAATTTTAAAATACTACTTGCTAAATCGGACAATCAGTGTTAAAATTATACTGAGGGTAAATCGGATAATTTTTTGAGTACCCCAAAATACATAAAAGAATGGAAAACACAGAATGCGTAAAACAAAGATAATTTGTACAATCGGACCTGCATGTGACAATGAGAAAACATTGACACGAATGTGCAAAAACGGTATGAACGTAGCACGACTGAATTTTTCGCATGGCACACACGAGGAGCATAAGGCAAAAATTGACCTTGTAAAAAAAGTCAGGGAAAAGCTTAATATGCCTATTGCTATTATGCTTGACACAAAAGGCCCGGAATACAGAATTAAGACATTCCAAAACGGCCGTATAACATTAAATGACGGCGACAAATTTATATTTACCACCGACGACATAGAGGGCAGTCAGGAAAAAGTGTCGGTAAACTACAAGCATTTAACAGAGGATTTAAAAATCGGAGATACCATAATGGTAAATAACGGACTTGTACAGTTTGTTGTTGATGAGATTTCAGGCAATGACGTTATTACCACAGTTACCGCAGGCGGTGATTTGTCAAACCGAAAAAGTATGAATTTTCCCAATAAGGTACTTAAGCATGAGTATTTGAGCGAGCATGATAAGGCGGATTTATTATTTGGCATTGAAAATGAAGTTGACTTTGTTGCGGCATCATTTGTTTCTACGAAAAAAGATATGGAGTCATTAAGAAGCTTCTTAGATGAAAACGGCGGAGAAGAGATAGACGTCATTGCGAAAATAGAAAATCGTGCAGGTGTTGACAATGTTGATGAGATTTGCGAAGTGGCAGACGGGATAATGGTTGCCCGAGGTGATTTGGGAGTTGAAATCCCGTTTGTGGAAGTACCGGCAATTCAGAAATATCTCATACAAAAGTGCCGATTATTAGGCAAGCGTGTTATAACCGCAACGGAAATGCTTGAATCTATGATTCACAATGCACGTCCTACAAGAGCTGAAATTTCAGATGTGGCAAACGCCGTGTATGACGGCTCATCTGCGATAATGCTGTCGGGCGAGACGGCCGCAGGCAAGTACCCTGTAGAGGCGTTAAAGAATATGGCAGAGATTGCCGAATATACAGAAAAGCACATTGATTATAAGCGCTGGTTTGCGACAACTGAATATAAGATACAAAACAACCTTGATGCTATATCACATTCGGCATGTGCCATGGCGATAGATGTTAATGCGAAATGTATAGTAGTAAATTCACGAACAGGTGTTACAGCACGTATGGTGAGCCGATTTAGAGGACCTGTGGATATTATAGGGACAACAACTACCGTTCGTGCATGGCGTCAGCTCAACCTTAGCTGGGGAGTAACCCCCGTATTAAGCTGTGAATATAACTCGCTTGACGTTATGTTCTATCAGGCACTCAATCAGGCAAAGGAAATTCTATCACTCAAAAAAGGTGATAACGTAGTTCTGACGGGCGGTCAGACTAACGGAAAATCAGGAAATACAAATACTATAAAGGTAGAGGCAGTAAACTAAACAGATAAATTCACAGTTATAAAAAGGAGAATTAACTATGGACATTTTCAATGTATTGTCATTGTTTGGCGGTTTAGGACTATTTCTTTACGGAATGGATGTTATGGGTGACGGCCTTAAGAAAATGGCGGGCGGAAAGATGGAATCAATCCTTTCCAAGCTTACGGCAAATAAGGCAAAAGGATTTTTGCTCGGATTTGTTATAACTGCCATTATTCAATCCTCATCGGCAACGACCGTAATGCTTGTCGGATTTGTAAATTCGGGAATTATGAAGTTAGGTCAAACCTTGAGCGTAATCTTAGGCGCAAACTTAGGAACAACGGTTACTGCATGGATACTCAGCTTAGGCGGTATCAGCGGAGATACATTCTGGCTGAAAATATTTAAGCCTACTTCATTTACGCCGGTGCTTATGATTATAGGCGTTATAATGCTGATGGCTTGCAAATCGGACAAAAAAAGAAATGTCTCTTTAATATTGATAGGATTTGCTACATTGATGTTTGGTATGAATACGATGAGCGATTCAATGTCATCACTTAAAGAAAGTGAGCAGTTTTCACGACTGCTTATAATGTTCTCTAATCCTATTATGGGCATCCTTGTAGGAACATTGCTAACCGCTATTATTCAGTCTTCTTCTGCATCTATTGGTGTGTTGCAGGCACTGTCTTTAACAGGCACTATTCCTTTTTCTACAGCGTTGCCTATTATCCTGGGACAAAATATAGGTACAACAATTACACCAATTCTTTCGTCTATAACAGGTAATATAGAGTCAAAGCGAGTAGCAGGTGCATGTCTTTATATAAAGATAATAGGTGTTATTGTTTTCAGCATTATCTTCTACGGGTTGAATGCGATTTTTGCGTTTGATTTTATGTCAAGCAGTGTCAATATGCTTTCGATTGCTACAATTCACACACTTTTTAACATAGCAGACGCAATTGTTCTGATGCCGTTCTGCTCGCTAATCGAAAAGCTTGTAGTCAAAACAATCAAGAGCGAATCCTCCGAGAAAAACACGCATTATAATATGCTTGACGAACGTTTCTTGGAAATGCCATCTTTTGCTGTTGAAAAATGCGGTGATTTGGTCAAGGAAATGGCGGAAATTTCGGTGCATGCGTTCAAGTCAAGTATTAATATGATAACAGCATACGATAAGGAAACTGCTCGCCAAATCCGCAAGGACGAGAAAAAAGTAGATAATTACGAGGACGTTTTAGGCACATATCTTGTAAAGCTAAGCTCACAGCAGTTGAGTGATAATGAAAGTGCTGAGGTATCAAAGATACTTAAAGTAATCGGTGATTTTGAACGAATTTCAGACCATGCGGTGAATGTGCTTGAGTCTGGTGAGGAGCTTGTGGAGAAGGGCATTGAGCTTACACCATCTGCAAAATCCGAAATGGAAGTTCTTTGCAATGCTGTATGTGAGATTGTTGATATGGCATACGATGCATTTGTAAATAATGATATAGAAATGGCTAAGAACATTGAGCCGTTAGAGCAGGTAATAGATATATTGCGTGATAAGATGCGTGACAACCATATCCGCCGCTTGCAGAAGGGTACTTGTTCAATCGGTGCTGGCTTTGTGCTGTCAGACTTACTGACAAACCTTGAAAGAACTGCTGACCACTGTTCCAACCTTGCAATGTGCATAATTGACGCAAACGAGCATAAGATGAATATACACGAGTCACTCAAGGAAATGCGTAAGTACAGCGCAGACTTTAAGGAAAAACACGAGGCATACTTAAAGAAGTATACAATATAAAAAATAAACCGATCCCCAAGAGTCAGGTCAATCTGATAATTGGGAGATCGGTTTTTGCATCTATGCTTTTATATCTTTCTGTCATAGAGCATTGTTGCGATAAGAATTACAAACAATGAGCCTGCGTTATGAACTAATGCACCTGTAACGGGCGTAAGCAGTTTCATAACCGACAGTATTATTCCTACAAGATTAATTAAAAGCGACAGGGTAATTCCAAATCTGATAGTGCGTACTGTTGCGGTTGAAAGACGTTTGAGATACGGTATCTTGGAAATGTCATCGCCTATCAGCGTAATATCCGACGCATCAATGGCAATATCACTGCCTATTTCACCCATAGCAATTCCAACATCGGCAGATTTCAGTGCAGGAGCATCATTTACACCATCGCCTATCATTGCGGTTGTTTTGCCGTTTTCTTTAAGATTTTTTATCTTTTCAACCTTGTCTTGCGGCAGAAGCTTGGAATAAACATTACTTATTCCCACTTTTTCAGCAAAATAGTGAGCGGTGGCCGATGTGTCACCGGTTAAGAGCATAGGTGTTACACCGTTGCTTTTCAGCGCCGATACCATATCTTTTGCATCATGGCGTAAAACGTCTGAAAGTGCAATAATACCGAGTACAGCACTATCGCTTGCGACAATGACAGTGGCTTTGCCGTCCTTTTGAAGATTGCGTAGCTGTTGGATTATACTGTCTGGGACCGCAATATTATTTTCTTTAACGTATTCAATATTTCCGCAATAAAGCTGTAGACCGTTTACTATTGCAGACACGCCCTTGCCCACAGTCATAGAAAACTCCGATGGCTCAAAAATGTTAACTGAATGTTCTTTAGCATAAGCTACTATTGCTTTTCCTAAGGGATGTTCGCTGATGCTTTCACCAGAGGCACAAAGTTCCAGTAATTCACATTCGGAAATTCCGTCACAGGGAAGTACATCGCATACGGCGAGTTTTCCGTATGTAAGCGTTCCCGTTTTATCAAATACTACTGTATCAACTTTGCTCATATTCTCGAGTGCTTCGCCTGACTTGATAATTACGCCGTGCTTTGTTGCTTGCCCTATTCCCGCAATAATTGCCGTAGGTGTTGCAAGCACCAACGCACAAGGACAGAACACTACAAGTATTGTTACGGCAACGACAATATCTCTTGTAATTATACCGCAAATAACTGCAAGCAGTAGTGATACAGGCACAAGAATACTTGCCCATTTATCAGCTATACGTTCGGTTGGTGCTTTTTTATCTTCAACATCACGTATCATTCGTATAAGCTTCTCAAGAGAAGAATCCTTTCCTACATTTGTCGCACGTATGTCGATTACTCCAAATCTGTTTATAGTACCGCAAAACACTTTATCATCTGTCGTTTTATCAACGGGCATTGACTCGCCTGTCATAATTGCCTCATCTACAGACGTTTCGCCTGAAATTATTACTCCGTCGGCAGGTATTGTCTCACCCGGGATGACACGCAGTATATCACCGGGCTGTATTGTATCACAGGTAACAATTTTCTCGCCATTATCAGTGATCAGTCTGCCTGTTTTCGGAGCAAGGCTTACAAGCTTTTTTATGCCCTTATTCGCACGCTCTGTTGTTTTCTCCTCAAGTATTTCACCAAGTGCCATAATAAACGCAACCTCACCTGCTGCGAACACATCGCCTATTAATATAGCACAAATCATTGCTATACTTACAAGTAATGCTGATGATACACGCTTAAGCCCTTTATTGAAAATAAGCTTCCTTATGGCAGAATAGAGCAGTGGTATTCCCGATATTGCTACACTAAAGTATGCAAAATGAAATACAGGCTCAATATCCATAATATGCGGAATTAAATCCGCAATCAGAAATATTCCCGAAATAACAGTAGCTGGTACTGATTCTAAAATGTGTATTATTTTTTTAATCATTGTGATTAACCTCCTTGACTTATAGATAAAAATATAGTATAATAAGTCTTATATTGAACACTTTGTTCGTTTATATTATATACTCGGTATTTTGAATATTCAATAATCAAAAAATGTATAATGTAGGATAATGAACAAAAAATTGAATTTGTACAGGAGGTATACGTGGACAGACGGCAAAAAAAGACTCGTGATGCGATTTTTAAAGCGTTCAGCTCCCTTGTTGAACATAAGCGGTATGAAAATATAACCGTGCAGGACATCATAGACGAGGCAAATATAGGAAGAAGTACATTTTATTCGCACTTTGAGACAAAGGATATGCTCGTAAAATCCCTGTGCGGTGATATATTTGAGCATATATTCGAGGGCGAGATATGCTCTTACCATGACGATGCAAAGAGTATAGAAACACGGCTTGCTCATTTGTTGTGGCATTTGCACGAACATAAGTCCGAAGTGTTTGGTATGCTGAAATCTCAAAATTCAGACGTATTTATACGGTATTTAAGAGAATATTTACTACGGCTGTTTAAACTGCATCTCGCAGAATTTCATGCAGACGTACCGCAGGATTTTTTCTTAAACCACCTTGTCGGCAGTTTCTGTGAACTGATAAAATGGTGGGTTGCAAACGATATGACGGAAAAACCCGAGGTTGTTGCAAAATATTTTATGGCAGTTACCGAAACACACTAAAAAACTCTTGCACAATAGAAATATTTGTGGTAAAATATAATTATATTGTAAAGCGGAGGTCAAACAGATGAAAATTAAAGATAATATATACAATGTAGGAGTAAACGATCGAGAGATAGAATTGTTTGAAGGTCAGTATGTGGTTGAAAACGGTATGGCGTACAATTCATACATTATATGTGACGAGAAAACAGCAGTTTTGGACTCGGTTGACAAGTGCTGCGGTGAGGAATGGATGAATAATATAAAGGCACAGTTGGGAGATAAGGAGCCTGATTATTTAGTAGTCCATCACATGGAGCCCGACCATTCTGCAAATATAGATACGTTCTTAAATGTATATAAGTCGGCAAAAATCGTGTCAAGCGCAAAGTCATTTACAATGATGAAGCAGTTTTTCGGCACAGATTATCCGGAACGTCAGATAGTAGTAGGTGAAGGTGACAAACTTTCATTAGGCGAGCATGAGCTTACATTTATGACAGCACCTATGGTGCATTGGCCGGAGGTTATCGTAAGCTATGAGTCAAAGTCAAAGACATTGTTCTCTGCCGATGCTTTTGGTAAGTTCGGTACTACAGACGCAGATGAGGATTGGGCATGCGAGGCACGCCGTTACTATTTCGGAATAGTCGGAAAATTCGGTGCACAGGTGCAAGCGTTGCTTAAAAAGGCATCTGCACTTGAAATAGAAACAATATGTCCTCTCCACGGACCTGTACTTACAGAGAATTTGGAATATTATATTAATCTTTACGATACATGGTCATCATACAAGCCTGAATCTGAGGGTGTTGCGGTCGTATATACATCTGTTTACGGCCACACTGCACAAGCAGTTGAAATGTTGGTATCAGAGCTTGAAAAAGCGGGCTGTCCTAAGATTGCAGTATCAAATCTTGCATACTGTGATATGGCAGAGGCGGTAGAGGATGCATTCAGATATGACAGAATGGTACTTGCTACCACAACATATAATGGCGGAATATTCCCCACAATGTATGAGTTTATACACCACTTAACCGACCATAATTTCCAGAACAAGACCATCGGAATTATAGAGAACGGCTCATGGGCGCCGAATGTTGAAAAGAATATAAAAGCCTTGCTTGCAAATTCAAAAAATATCACATTTACAGATGCGGGTGTGCATATTAAGTCTGCCGTTGGTGCGGATAATGCTGATGAAATAAAAGCATTAGCACAGGAGCTGTGCAAGAAGTAAAATAAAAAATCTGCGGTAGTTTTGCTTAGTCCAAAACTGCCGCAGATTTTTTCTGCTACATCCGAATTATTGTCATTTTTTAGGCAGGGGAATGGTGATTGTCACGTCTGTTCCCTTGTTAAGTTCACTTGAAATGGAAATCTTGCCATGGAATGACGATTCAATCGTCTGCTTGGCAATTGCCAGTCCTAAGCCTGTGCCGCCTGTGTCACGTGAACGTGCCTTGTCAACACGGAAGAAACGGTCAAATATATGAGGAAGCTGGTCCTTTGAAATTCCTATTCCGTTATCCGAAACCTTTATAATAATATCATTATACATAGTACGTGAGAAAATCTGTATCTTTCCGCCTGTAGGAGTATACTTTAATGCGTTTGATATTACATTCATTAAAACTCGCTCAAATCCGTCTCTGTCGCCCTTTATTTTCGGAACATCGTTTATAGGTGTATATATAAGCTCCTGTTCCTTTTTCTTTGCAGTAAGGGATAGTCTTTCCACTAAGCTGTCTATTATGCTTCGCACGTCAATCTCTTCGGGACGGCGTGTATAGCTGGCGTTTTCGTCAAGACTGGAAAGTGTGAGCAGGTCCGATATAATACGTGCCATACGGTCCGTTTCCGATGATATGGTATCAAGAAAACGTGTACGTATTTCAGGCTCGGCATCGGGTGTGTCGGCAAGCATATCCGAATAGGATTTTATAACCGTAATCGGAGTACGCAGTTCGTGCGATACATTTGCCACAAAGTCTCGCCGTGACCGTTCAAGCAGTTCGTGCTTTGTTACATCGTGGATTATAACGATTATACCGCTGCCGCCTGTCGGCTGTGCTGATGTTGCAAAGCTGAGCTGCAGCACATTTTCATTTATCGTAACCTGACGCTCTATAGCCTCCTCTGTGGGTAGATACTGCAAGCTTTCAAGCGTTATATCAGCATTTATTTCCTTGAAGAATTTGTTGAATGTAATGTCATCAACGAATTTACGGTTTAGAAGTCGCATTGCTTCGGGGTTTATATGACTAAGCTTGCCGTTTTCGTCAAATGCCATAATGCCGTCATTCATATTCTGTAGGATAGTTTCTATCTTGCTTTTTTCCGCCAGTGCCTTTTCGGAATGTTCTCGGTTCGACTCTGACAGATACAGCAATGCATCTGTAAGCTCGCCTATTTCATCACGTGTCGTTGAGGGGGATAATGCTGATGCATCTCCGTCTGCAAGACGTTTTGCCTGTGCGGAAAGACGTCTTAGCGGGGCTGTCACATTCTTTGATATTACAAGAGCGAGGATTATCATTAATATAACCGAAACAGGTATAAGTATCATAAACGATATAATAACTTGTCTGATAAGCTCGTTTTGCTGTGTCATAGGATCACGTATATATATGACAAATCGTACGCTGTCATCATACTTTAAGGGCAGAGCATATTCAATAGATTTACCCATAAGGCGGTTTTCTTCAGCCTCGTTTCCGAGTAAGCCCTGTGCTGCAATATCTGAATATTTATACAGCTCCGTTCCCTCATTGGTGTATATGGGATTGCCGTCGGCATCAAGCACAGACAGCTTCATACCAGCATACGTTTTAAATAACGCAGTATCAAGCAGTATTTTTTTTATGTTTTGTACATTTTCTTCGCCCGGTTCACTTAAAACTATTGCTTCGGGGTTATCTATATCCGCATGGACCATAACTTTATTGGCAGTATCTGTAAGCTGTGCTTTAAAATCATCTGTCATAACCTCCGACAGAACACTATCAAAGCCATGGTGATAACTGTGCATAAGGCGCAGTGTAACATACGTTCCTGCAATAAGCTCTGCAAACAGTATTACAAGTACGAAAATTACGGTTATCTTTGATCGTATACCTTTAAACATATATGCAGTCCTTAAATTTTATTAAAGTAGTAGCCTATGGAACGTTTTGTCATAATGTATTTTGGCAGACTTGGATCGTCCTCTATTTTTTCACGTAAACGTCTTATTGTAACATCTACCGTTCGTACATCGCCAAGATACTCATAACCCCATACATTCTCAAGCAGAACTTCGCGTGAAAAAATCTGGTCAGGCTCAACTGCAAGGAATTTTAACAGTTCAAATTCACGGAGCGTTATATCAAGAATTTTTCCGTTCTTTTTTACTTCGTAGCGGTCTATGTTAATTGTAACGTCGCCCGATACAATAATATTTGGTGAATCCTTAGAGGAGGATGCCTTTGAACGCATTTCCGAACGGCGCAGGAGTGCCTTAACACGTGCTGAAAGCTCACGTGCGGAATACGGCTTTGTCATATAGTCATCAGCACCAAATTCAAGACCGAGAACCTTGTCCACCTCGTCCTCACGTGCTGTAAGCATAAGAATAGGTACGTCCGAGGTTTTTCTTATTTCCTTGCACACATCCATTCCGTCCATGCCAGGGAGATTTACGTCAAGCAAAACAAGATCAGGCTTTTCGTTAATTGCCATATCAAGACCTGTCGTGCCGTCATACGCCGAGAGTGTTTTATATCCCGATTGAGTGAATGTATATGATAGTATGTCATTAATGTTTTTCTCATCTTCAACGATTAAAATAGTAGTATCCATATTAGTTCCTTTCGTACTTCATTTATAATAACAATAATATTACGTATTATTTACATCTATTTTATCAAAAATAAACAAATATATCAAGTCTATTTTCAAAAAAAATTGAAAAAAATTAAATAAGTTATTAAATTGATAAATTTGTATAGACAATCGAAGAATTTTGGAGTATAATAGTAAGTGGTAAAAAAATAATATATTTTGTTACGAGGGGGAAAACGAATGAAACAAAATCTACTCGGTCTTGAAGACCTGTCGGCAGATCAGATTAAAAATATTTTAAGCCATGCTGCCGAGATGAAAAAAATAGTATTGAGCGACTGTAAAAAGATACCTAACTTGCAGGGTAAAACGGTAGTTAATTTGTTTTATGAAAACAGTACCCGAACAAGAACGTCCTTTGAATTGGCGGCAAAGTATATGGGTGCTAATGCAACAAACATATCATCAAGCGGCTCGTCTGTTGCAAAGGGCGAATCATTAATAGATACGGCAGAAACATTGGATTCAATGGGCACAGATATTCTTGTTATGCGTCATAGTATGAGCGGTGCTCCGAATGTTATTGCTCCGCTTATAAAAGCATCGGTTGTAAATGCAGGTGACGGAATGCATGAGCATCCTACGCAGGCGCTTTTGGATATGCTTACAATGATTGAGCATAAAGGCGGCATAGAGGGATTAAAGGTCGCAATAATCGGAGATGTGTATCATTCACGTGTTGTGCGTTCTAATGTATACGGACTCACAAAGCTTGGCGCTGAGGTAACGTTGGGCGGTCCTGCAACACTTATGCCGAAGGATATTGACAAAATGGGCGTAAGAGTGTTTAACAACGTTCAGGAAGCGATAGTTGATGCAGATGTTGTTATGGCACTGAGAATTCAGCTTGAACGTCAGAAAAAAGGCTTGTTCCCGAGCGTGCGTGAATATTTCAGATTTTTTGGTGTTGACCAATCACGCCTGAAACTTGCAAAACCCGATGCAATCGTAATGCATCCGGGCCCCGTAAACCGTGGTGTTGAGCTTTCAAGCTCGGTTATTGACGGAGATAGAAGTGTTATCACACAGCAGGTAACAAGCGGTGTTGCCGTAAGAATGGCAGTAATGGATATGCTTATTCACGGTGGATTTTAATCAGGATACATAAGAAAGGGTTTGATGCTAATGAAATTACTTATAAAAAATGGTCACGTAATTGATCCCGCAAACGGAATTGACGGCGTTACGGATATATATATAGAAAACGGAGTGGTAGCCGAGGTTGGCAAAAATGAGGACCTTGACGGTGTAGAGCTTGAAGTTATAGATGCAACGGGCAAGGTGGTTGCGCCCGGGCTTGTTGATATGCACGTGCATTTGCGTGAGCCTGGGCAGGAATACAAGGAAACAATAGAAACAGGCACACGTGCCGCAGTATACGGCGGTGTAACATCGGTTGCGTGTATGCCAAATACCGAGCCTGTGTGTGATAATGAGTCAGTTGTGCGTTTTATAAAAGAGCGTGCTAAGGAGACAGGCTATGCTAATGTATTCCCTGTAGGTGCCGTGTCAAAGGGACTTGAGGGAAAACTGCTGTCAGAGATTGGTGAAATGGTATTTAACGGTGCCGTTGCCGTTTCCGATGACGGACACCCTGTGGAAAATTCAGCACTTATGCGCCGTGCTATGCAATATTCGGATATGTTTGATATAACAGTTATATCACATTGCGAAGATATGGCACTGGGCGAGGGCGATATGAACGAGGGTGCTGTTGCATCAGAGCTTGGTTTGCGAGGTATATCTGCGGCTGCTGAGGAGGTTATGGCATCAAGGGATATTCTGCTTGCAGAATCTTTGGGCTGTCGTGTGCATATAGCACATATATCAACAAAGGGCACTGTTGAACTGATACGTCAGGCTAAAAAGCGTGGTGTCAAGGTAACGTGTGAAACCTGTCCGCATTATTTCACGCTTACTGATGAGGCGTGCCGCGGTTACAATACTAACGCAAAAATGAACCCGCCTCTAAGAACAAGTGAGGACGTGTCAGCAATAAAAGAGGGTTTAAAGGATGGTACTATTGACTGTATCGTAACCGACCATGCTCCGCATCATCCTGATGAGAAACAATGTGAGTTCGGATATGCAAAAAATGGTATTGTCGGTCTTGAAACGTCACTTGGACTTGGAATAAAGGAGCTTGTAAAAGAGGGCTATCTTTCAATGAGCCAGCTTATAGAGAAGATGTCAAAAAATCCGTCGGAGATTTTAGGTATATCAAAGGGAACACTGTCAGTCGGACGCAGTGCTGATGTTGTAATCTTTGACCCCGAGGCAGAGTGGACGGTTGATATAAACAAGCTTCATTCAAAGAGCAAGAACTCACCCTTTGACGGCTTTAAGCTTTATGGTAAGCCCGAATATGTAATCGTAAACGGTGAAATAGTAATAAACAGCGGAGAATTAATGAAATAATAGAGAGGATAAGCAAATGTCAATAGATTTACTCGTTAAAAAGATAAAAGAAAAGGGCAACCCATCAGTTGCAGGACTTGATCCCGTACTTTCGTATGTACCTGAATATTTAAGGGAAAAAGCATATAAGGAATACGGTAAGACACTAAAGGGTGCATGTGAGGCGATATGGGAGTTTAACAAGGGACTTATAGACTCGTTTTATGATATCGTACCTGCCGTAAAGCCGCAGAGTGCATTTTACGAGATGTACGGACTGCATGGCGAGGAGGTAATGCATCGTACAATAAAATATGCAAAGGAAAAAGGCCTTTACGTTATCCTTGATGTAAAGCGTAACGATATAGGCTCAACGGCAGAGGCGTATTCTAAAGCTTATCTTGGAAACGTTGACATTGACGGAATAACAGAGGAGCCATGCCCTGTTGACTGCGTAACAGTCAATCCGTATCTCGGTACAGACGGTATAAAGCCTTTTGTTGAGGACTGTAAAGCGTTTGATAAAGCTATATTTGCACTTGTTAAGACTTCAAACCCGTCATCAGGTGAGCTACAGGACTTAACGGCAGGCGATAAGAAAATATATGAACACGTAGCGGAGCTTGTTAATGTATGGAATAATGATACAATAGGAGAGAGCGGTTACGGTGCTGCCGGCGCAGTTGTAGGTGCAACCTACCCCGAACAGGCAACAGTGCTGAGAAAAATAATGAAACAGTCATATTTCCTTGTGCCGGGCTACGGTGCTCAGGGCGGCGGAGCAATGGGAGTAAAGCCATGCTTTAACGATGACGGTTTAGGAGCTATTGTAAATTCATCACGCGGAATTATGTGCGCATACAAAAAAGGCGACTGGAAAGAGGAACAGTTTGGTGAGGCAGCACGTGCTGAAGCGATAAGAATGAAGAACGATATTACAAGCGTATTATAAGATGTTGAAAGGAGATTATTTTATATGAAAAAAGTATATAGCTGTGAGCTTGTAAAGAAAACAGAACTATGTCCGGGGATTTTTGATTTTGTCGTAAAAGCACCCGAGATTTCAGAGCTTGCTGAAATCGGGCAGTTTCTGCATATCAATTGCGGTGGAAAAACGCTTTTACGCCGCCCCATAAGTATATGCGATTTCGGCGACGGACTTGTTCGGTTTGCATTTCAGGTAAAGGGCGATGGAACACAGGAGCTTGCAAAACGTGAGGTTGGCGATGTGATTGATATAATGGGCCCGTCAGGACACGGATTTAAGACAACACCTGATGAAAAAGCCGTAGTAATCGGCGGCGGAATAGGCGTGTTCCCACTGCTCGGATTGGCGAAAAATCCGAACAATGCAGTATTTTTAGGATTTCGTAATAAGGGTATGGTTGTTATGGAGGACGAGTTTAAGGCAATAAACGGCAACGTCACTATATGTACAGATGACGGCAGTTACGGCTATGATGGTTTTGCTATAGCCGCAATGGGCGAATATCTTCTTGAAAATAAAGCGGATATCATTTACTGCTGCGGACCAAAGCCTATGCTAAAGGCAGTTAAACAGATTGCAGAGCACATGAATATACCGTGTCAGCTTTCTCTTGAGGAGAGAATGGGCTGTGGTATCGGTGCATGCTTGACTTGCGTATGTAAAACTACAGGCACAGGTATGGCAGAGTATAAGCAGGTATGCACTTGCGGACCTGTATTTGATGCAAAGGAGGTAGTATTATAATGGCAAATTTGGAAGTAGAGTATTGCGGAGTAAAATTCAGAAACCCCATAGTAACAGCTTCGGGTACATTTGGCTTTGGATACGAGTATAACGAATACGTACCTCTTTCAGAGTACGGCGGTTTTGCGGCAAAAGGACTTACAAGACAGGCAAGATCGGGAAATCCTGCGCCGAGAATAGCAGAGACACCGTCGGGAATATTAAACAGTGTCGGATTGCAAAATCCGGGTGTTGATGTGTTTGCACAGTATATTATGCCTGAACTTGCACAATCGTTTGACACAAACGTAATTGCAAACATCTCAGGAAATACTATTGACGAGTATGCACAAATGGCAGAAATTTTATCAGATACTGATGTTGCGATAATAGAGATGAATATATCATGTCCTAACGTCAAGCACGGCGGACTTGCGTTTGGCACAGATAGAGAGGTTGTAGAGGAGCTTACAAAGACAGTTAAGTCACGTTGTAAAAAACCTCTTGTAGTGAAATTATCGCCTAACGTAACTGATATAACCGAGATTGCAAAGGCGGCAGAAGCGGGCGGTGCAGACGGTGTATCGCTTATAAACACATTGCTCGGTATGAGAATAGACATAAACACACGCCGTCCCATACTTGCAAACAATACGGGCGGACTTTCCGGCCCTGCGGTAAAGCCTATTGCGGTACGTATGGTACATCAGGTCTATAACGCTGTAAAAATACCGATTATCGGTATGGGCGGAGTTATGAGCGGTGCAGACGTTATCGAGTTTATGCTTGCAGGTGCAAAGCTTGTAGCTTTAGGCACAGGTATGTTTGCAAAACCTGATTTAATACTTGATGTAAAACGTGATATTGAAGAATATATGGCACGTTTTAATATCAGTGATATAAACGATATTATAGGTACTGTAACATTAAATTAAATCACAGTATTCCAAAAAATTCTTTGGATAAATTTCTTTTATATACAGATACTACTGTTGTAAATTGATTTAAAGGAGATTTATTATATGAAAGCAACGGGAATTGTAAGAAGAATTGACGATCGTGTTATAATAGGACAAAAGCCGACAAACCGCATAACTACAGGTTTTTTCAATGATTTTTGTCCGAAAATTTCTTCAAAAAACCTTGAATTTTGTCGACTTAATTAGACAGAAAGTGAGGTGAATTGACAGATTATACATACATCGCACAATCTAAAATATTAATATGTAATAGACGGGATGCTTTGCATCTCGTTTATTATTATGTGCAGGTTGTTTGAACTTTATACATATAATTTTTCACATCATCATATTGACCTTTCTCGTCAAATGTGATATAATTAACGAGAAAGAAAAGGAGGTTACGAGATGCGTCGTTTTGACTATACGGAGCTTATCAATAAGAAATGGGATAATGAAGTTATTAATTACCTATCTCTTATTCACGAATATAAAGGTAAGCAAACTTCATATATTCAGCAAAAACCATTAGAACTTAACAAATTAGTGGAAATAGCAAAAGTTCAAAGTACAGAGGCTTCTAACTCAATAGAGGGTATTAGAACTACTGAAACTCGTTTGCGTCAGTTAATGAATGAAAAAACTGCACCTCGCAACCGTGATGAAAAAGAAATTGCCGGATATCGAGATGCACTTAATGTAGTTCATGAGAATTTTGAATATATTCCGCTTACACCAAATTATATTTTGCAGCTTCATAAAATTCTTTTGAGTCATACAGATTCAGGGTTTGGTGGTTCGTTTAAGAATGTGCAAAACTATATTAGTGCAACAGATGAAACAGGTAAACGCTTTAACTTGTTTACACCGTTAGCTCCCTATGAAACACCTGATGCTATCAGAGAAATTTGCGATGAATTTAACCGTACTATAGGTGAGGGAAAAATAGATCCATTATTGATAGTGCCCGTCTTTATCCATGATTTTCTGTGTATTCATCCATTCCTTGACGGAAATGGAAGAATGTCAAGATTGCTGACTACTTTATTGTTATACAGAAGCGGATATGAAATTGGTAAATATATTTCGTTGGAAGCTAAGATTGCAAACAACAAGGAAGCATATTATGCCGCATTGGAAGATTCGCAGGAAGGATGGCACGAAGGCAAGGACGATGCAACTGCATTTATAAAATATTTACTTAGCACTATAATTGCCGCATACCGTGATCTTGATGACAGAATCAACATTGTGAGTTCAACATCTCTTGATACCGTGAAAAATGCCATTGATAACAAAATAGGAAAGTTTACAAAAAAAGAAATATTAGAACTTTGCCCGTCACTTAGTGCTTCTACTGTTGAAAGGCATCTAAAAAAACTAACAGCAGATAACTATATCGCAAAGCACTGTGCCGGGAAAAATACGTTTTATGTGAAGAGCTAATTTCTCTAAATATGATAAGGGAGTGTAAGAATGAAAATAAGGAACGAGAAAAACGGAGAAATCTTTGATAATGTAAAGATAACACAGCCATATAAAATATATAGCACATGTGCAAACGAATCTGAGGTTGAAACAGTTTTTGAAGACTACCTTAAGCTTTTGGGATATGTGTTAGGAAAAAACTTCACCAAGAGAAGTGCTAAAAACCCGAACGATACATTTCCATCTAAAACCGGCAGCGGTAATGGCTTTCCTGATTATGTGTTTTATGAAAATGACACAAACCGTATTATAGCTATAGGAGATGTTAAAAGTCCAAATGAAAATGGTAGTGATGCTAGTATAAATGGATTAAATGATTGTACGAATATATATCTTAAATACTATAACGAAAGACATAAAAACAAAATTAGGATTGCGTTTGGATATGATGGAATAAATTTTATTATTAAATATTTATCAAAAGAAAATCAATGGGATAATCTATATATCGATAAGCAAATTATTAATGCAATGGTTTCTCCTGAAATATTATTATCTATATCAAAAAATGGAAACACGTTTACAACACAGATTGATAAAAATGTAGAAAAAGAAAGGTTAGAACCGTATTTTGCTAGATGCGATTCTGTCTTTAGAACAAGTAAAAATGGTCTTTCTGCAATAGACAAGGCGACAGAGATATCTACTTTAATCTTTCTTAAAATATTTTCTAATGATGGTTCCGATATTGAATTTAAAAATCAATACGGGGAAAGTGTGTGGGCTTCTATAAAAAAAGGAAAAGTAGAGTTTGTAAACAAATTATTTGGAGATTTTTTAAATAAACAATATCAAAATATCTTTCCAGAAAAACTTTTAAAGGTTGACTCACAAGTTGCTTCGGAGTTAGCTATCATTATTGATTCAATGTTTACAGAGTGTAAGATAGATAGAATGACAGATGTAAAAGGAAATGCTTTAGAATATTATCAAAAAGCATCAAAGGATCGTAAAATAGGTGAGTTTTTTACACCAAGACATTTGATTCGATTTATGATGGAAATGCTTGACCCAGAAATTGAGTACAAGAAATCAGATAATGGTGAATATATTGTTGATGATAACGGCAATCGTATCATTGAGAAAATAGAAAAAATATATGAGCCAGCATGTGGTAGTGGTGGATTTTTAATTCAGTCTTTTATATATTATCTTGAAAAGTATAAAAAATATGGATTATCTAAAGCCGATTTAAAAGAAGATGTACTATTTGGCAATGAATTAAAAGATAGTACAGTTATGTTGACAAAATTGAATATGATTTTATTAGGAGATGGTCATAACCATATATCAAATGAAAATTCTTTGTTTTACGTAAAAACAAAAAAACTGCAAAAAGTTATAATTGATGGAAAAAATATAGAGGTCAATCCTTGCGATGTAGTATATAAAGAGGAAATGTGTGGGACTTCTTTACAACCGCTACCATTTAGTGATGGAAAACCTCTTATTGAAGTTGTAAATGCAAAAAAAGATAGCAAAGCCTATTATTTGGCTGATTATGTTACAAAAAAGGACAAGGTTACACCTGTTTATGAGTATTCAGATATTCGACCAGTTAATCCAGCTGTAGCAAAGAATTTAAGTCCACATTTCGGAAAGTTTGATATAGTAATGACAAATCATCCATATGGGTTAGAAGAACCAACTACACCGGATGCATGGTTTTTGAAACATATGTTTGAATCATTGCGTAAAAACGGAAGAATTGCTTGTATTGTTGGTGAAACTTTGTTGTTTCACAAGGATTATAAAAAAGTAAGAGAGCACATTCTCGAAAATTATACAGTAGAAGCTATAATTTCGTTACCACAAGGTGTGTTTAATCCGTATACAGATGTAAAGACAAGTATTTTGTTTATGAAAAAAGAAAAGAGCAAGAATACAAAAACTTGGTTAGTGGATTTAAAAAATGATGGATTTGATTTAAACTTAACTAGATCTCCCATCAAAGAAAATGATATACCAAAGATAATTCAACTTTGGGAAAGATGGGGTGGATATTATACTGTATCCAATGAATATAAATCCTTTCATAAAGAAGAAACTGGTGTGGCTGAATTTCACCAATTAAATTCGGATAATTGGTGTGTAAAAAGGTATATAACGCCATTAATTAGCTTAAATTCAAAATACGAATTGAAACCATTATCTAAATTACTTAAAAGAGTGAAAGATTCTGTTGATATTGAGGATGACGAATTATACAAGCAAATAACGATACAAATGTGGAATAAAGGAATTGTTCTTAGAGAAAATCAATATGGAATAGATATTGGTACAAAGAAGCAGTTCTTGATAAAAGAGGGGCAATTTCTGATTTCTAAAATTGATGCTAGAAATGGTGCATATGGGATTGTTCCCAAGGAATTAGAAGGAGCTATAATTACAGGTAATTTTTGGGCTTTTCAAATCAATGAAAAAGAAATATTACCCCAATATATTACATATTTGATGAGACATAAGTTTTTTACGCATATGTGTGAAATTTGTAGTTATGGTTCTACCAACAGATGGTATTTGGATGAAAACGCATTTAATGATTTTCTAGTACCCATACCGAAAATCGAAGAACAAAAAGCAATATTAAAAGAAATAGAAAAACATGATAAGGTTATCTCTGATGCACAAAATATAATTTTAAATGAAGGCAAAGAAATTATACAAATAATAGATAAAGTATTGGGAGTTTGATTTTTATTTTTAAATATACAGGTTGTATTGTTTTTCTAAATCTGAATATACTAAACACTAAGAAACGGAACAGAACTTCTGCTCCGTTTTTTCTTTACATCAAAATAAAGGAGTTAGGAAATGAAGAAACACGAAGTTGAATATAAAGGAGAAAGATATGAACTTACTGATGAACAGTATGAAGAATTAATATCAGCAATAGACCATATTAAAAAAGCTGATAAGTCAAAATTGTCTGCTATTAATCCTGATGATTTAGTAGACATAAGAAATGTTAATATAGATTCGGATTTATCAAAACTTGAGAATGTTGTAAAATATATTAACGAGGTTAAAAATCCATATTATTTCAAAGTTGGAAAAGTTAAGGTGAGAGTATCATATGCAGATACAGACAGAACATTAAATGATGCTTTTGCTCATCTGTTGAAAATAAAATTCATGAAATAATAATTGGATAATCTTTTATATTTATATTTTATTGACACATAATCCCTGAAAAATTAGAAATAATATTAATAAGAAATTCACATGAACAGGGATTTGGGACGTGTTGCGATTTTTTTATCAAAAAGAGTCGTAATATCGGTTTATTTGATTTATATTCTGATTTTATGCAGGGAAAAGTCGTTGTGATTGTTATGCTAAAATTGAGCATGAAACAGAATGGTTTTCAAAGCATGTTATCCCCATGGAAGCCTTATATATCAGGCTTTTTCGGTGTTTTTCAAATATAAAAATAAAGGAGATTGATTATATGAAAGCAACAGGTATAGTCCGCCGTATAGACGATTTGGGCAGAGTGGTAATTCCTAAGGAAATTCGCAGAACTATGCGAATCCGTGAGGGAGATCCGCTTTGTACCTTGTTGCTACATACTGCTACTTTTTTCTAAAAGACTTGAAAAAAATTATATTTTGTGGTAAAATATACTAAATAAGTGTTTTGGAAAGAAGGATACAAAATGAAAAGGAAAACATTAGCGCTATGGTTGTTACTTAGTATGATAATT
>JAQXXM010000028.1 GCA_029226065.1 Clostridiales bacterium | reverse complement strand
AAACAACAAGCATTATTGTTTTTGCCGCAGCGATAATCGGTATATTTATTTCGTCAATCGGCATTACAAAAACAAGTGAAAACAAACTGCTCTTAAATGCTATGTCTGTTGCACTTTTATTTTCTCTGATACTTTTCATTGTATCACTTGCTGTAAATAGCGGTTTTGCAATTCATGCACGCACAGGTGCACTTATTGGCGGTGCATTCGCATCGGCATTTTTAGGTGTATTGTTTGGGAAGTAAAGAAGTTCTCCGAATAATTAAAAACGAGGGTATCGTATAAATAAACGCCCTCGTTTTGTATCAAATGATTTTGCTGCTGTCAAGAAGTATTGTCACAGGTCCGTCATTTAAAATTTTAACCTGCATATCAGCACCGAAGCTTCCGTGTTCTGTACTGATACCCTTTCCCTTAATCCTGTCTATAAACATCTCGTACATTTCTTGCGCACGCTTCGGTTCCATAGACGAGGTAAAATTCGGACGTCTGCCCTTTCGGCAATCGCCGTACAAAGTGAACTGTGACACCACAAGAATTTCTCCGTTTACGTCCGTAACGCTCAAATTCATTTTATCATCCTCATCAGAGAATATACGCAAGCCCACAGTCTTATCGGCAATATAATTCAAATCCTGCTCGGTATCACCGTCGCCTACTCCCAAAAATACAAGTAAACCCTTGCCTATCTTTCCGATAACTTCGCCCGACACCTCAACAGATGCACTCGTTACTCTTTGTATTACTGCCCTCACTTAATTATACCCCTTTTCTTCTATCTCGTTATGGAGTGTCTCCCACTCCTCCATAAGCTCAAGTATTTCGTTATTCTTATCCTCCGCTGTCTGCGACAGCTCGTTTAGTTTTGTAAAATCAAGAGCAAGTTCAGGCTTCATCATTTCATTATTGATACTCTCAACCTCCGCTTCAAGCTCACCTATAAGCTCCTCAACCTTTGAAAATCTGTTTAATACTTTTCTCTTTTCCGCCTGCTGTCTTTTTTGCTCGTTATAATCACTATTTTTCGGTTTTTGGGTTTCTGTCTTTAACTCCTGTGTCACACTTGCACTTTTCTCTGTAAAGTCATCATAGTTACCTATATAATTCGTTAAGCCGTCTTTTGTCATATAAATAATGCGGTCTGCAAGCTTATTTATAAAATACCTGTCGTGAGATACCATAAGCATAGTTCCGTCATAGCTGCTAAGTGCCTTTTCAAGTGCCTCACGTGACTCTATATCAAGATGGTTTGTAGGCTCGTCCATTACAAGGAAATTCGCAGGATTTAGCATAAGCTTTGTAAGCTCTACCCTTGCACGCTCACCGCCCGATAATGTTTTTATCTCCTTAAACACATCATCACCGCGAAACAAGAACACCGCCAATGCGTTTCGTACCTGGGTATTAGTAAGATTAGGAAATTCGTCA
This sequence comes from Clostridiales bacterium, assembly GCA_029226065.1. Taxonomy (GTDB): domain Bacteria; phylum Bacillota; class Clostridia; order UBA1381; family UBA1381; genus Ornithomonoglobus. The sequence continues at coordinate 6,084 of JAQXXM010000028.1, read as the reverse complement.
TGGATTTCCGTAAATATATCTTTATCCTGATTCAAATTTTCCTGTATCTGATCGTAATATCCAATTTGAATGTTTGAACCTATTTTCAGTTCTCCTGCTGTAGGCTCATATTTGCCGATTATATTTTTGATGAGCGTTGTTTTTCCACAGCCGTTGGCCCCGAGCAAGAAAACTTTTTCTCCCTTTGTTATATGAATATCGGCATTTTTATATATTTCTTTCGTGCCAAAACTCATTCCGAGATTTTCGGTTATGAGTACATCGTTTCCTCCGCCCTCTGAGGATTTAAAGGAAAACTCTATATCTTCAGTTGCTGTGGCAGGCTTTACGAGAGTTTTTTCAAGCTTGTCAATAACCTTTTGCTTACTCTCGGCTGTCTTGATATTTTTCTCCCTGTTCCATCTGCGTTGCTGTTCTACGATAGAATTAAGTCTGTCAATCTCATGCTGCGTGTTTTGATAGTTTCTTTCTTCAGTTTTTCTCTCAATCTCACGCTGTTTTACATACTCACTGTATGAGCCGTTATACGTTCGCAGTTTACCGTTTTCAAGTTCAAATGTACGGTTTGTAACTCTGTCAAGGAAATATCTGTCATGGGATATAACAATAAATGCACCCTTGTAGCTTGACAAAAATCCTTCAAGCCAGCCAACTGATGCAATATCAAGATGGTTTGTAGGCTCGTCAAGAAGGAGCAGATTTGAATTTGATACAAGAAGCTTGCCAAGCGATACTCTTGTTTTCTGTCCGCCCGAAAGCGTTTTTACAGGCTTTTTGAAATCCTCTTCGCTAAATCCTAAGCCAATAAGAGTTGAACGGACAAGACTTTTGTATCTGTACCCATCAAGTTTCTCAAACTGTTCCTGTAAAAACGTCTGCCGTTTTATCAATGAATCCATATCACTCGTTTGCATTTCGATGGCAATACGTATCTCCTCAAGCTCATTTTCTATTGATATGACTTCATCAAATGCCGTGAGCATTTCGTCCATTATTGTATTGTCAGAGTCAGTACATGTGTACTGGTCAAGGTACCCTATGTTCGTAAGTTTGTTTTTGAATATCTCGCCTTCATCATAATCCATAAGCCCATTTATAATCTTAAAAAGCGTAGATTTTCCTGCTCCGTTTATACCTACAAATCCTATTTTATCTTTATCTGAAACATTAAACGAAACATCTGAAAATAGCGTTTCGTCAAAAAACATCTTTTTTAAATTACTTCCGTTAAGCAATATCATTTAAGTAACCCCTTTTGTGCTGTTTATTCACATATCATATCAGGCAAAACTGTATCTCCGTAAAGCTTTGTTTTCCACGCAATCGGCGTAGTATGCTCATATTCAAACAAAAGTCCGGGATATACGCCGTCTGCGTCAATTACATTGCCAAGCTCGTCAAGCTCAAACAGTACAGGTAGTACTTTATACAGTCCGTTAGATAATGTACTAACATCAAGCTCAAATACACGGCTGTAGCTTTCGCCCTTTTTGCAGCCCATAAAGTTATAGCATACCGATGTTGCGGTTATCATCTGGTCATTATTATGCACCATCATTCTGAACGATAAATTATCTACGCTTTCGTTGCAGTGGAATTTCAGTTCAAAACGTATCTTTTCATCGTCTTTAAAATGGCAGTTGTCTTTATCTAACACCTCAAGTGAGTCCATAATGACCTTATCTGTCAGAAAGTCATATTTATGACAGTCCGTAAAATCATTAAATACCTTTGCTGTTATAGTGTCATTTTTAAGATATATATTTATGGCTTCTTCAACATCGCCGTCAAATGCCACCTTGCCGCCATCAAGCACCACACACCTGTTGCAAAGCTGGCGTATTGTCTGCATATTGTGACTTACGTATATTATCGTCTTGCCCTCATCTCGTGCCGCTGATACCATTTTATCAATGCATTTTTTCTGAAATGCCATATCTCCTACAGCTAAAACCTCGTCCATAAGCATTATATCGGCATTAAGATGTGCCATAACTGAAAATGCAAGCTTTACAAACATTCCCGATGAATATCTCTTTACAGGCGTATCAATAAACTTACGGCACTCGGAAAAGTCGATTATTTCCTCTATTCTTTCGTCTACCTCCTTACGGCTCATACCGAGAATGGCACCGTTTAGATATACATTTTCTCTGCCCGTAAGCTCAGGGTGAAATCCTGTTCCCACCTCAAGCATAGACGATATTTTACCGTTTATACGTATTTCACCCTCTGTGGGAGCCGTCACCCGTGATAAAAGCTTTAAGAGCGTAGATTTTCCCGCACCATTTCTGCCAATCAGCCCAAGCGTCTCACCTTTTTTGACGTTAATCGAAACGCCGTCAAGTGCAGTGAATTTCTCATTTTTCTTATATGCCTTCTCGCCTATTCTGAGGTTTGGATCGTCCTTATGTCTGACTCTCGCCCACCAGCTTGCTATATCGCCCTTAAGTGTTCCGCCGCCAATAGTTCCAAGACGATAAACCTTTTTGATATTATCTATTTCAATAACCGTTTTTTGCATACAATCTTCCTCTGTTTAAACCGTATCCATAAATGTCTTTTCTACCCTATTGAATATCACTATTCCCAAAAAGAGCACCACCGCTGTTACAACCCAGCTTATTCCCCAATATGTATAGTTAAAAGTTCCGCAGCCTAATATTATATTTCTGAAATTGTTTATAATCGGCGCAACGGGGTTGAGCATAACTATTTTTGCAAGTGAACTACTCATTTTCGTTACCTGAGATAACGGATATACAACAGGTGTTGCATACATCCAAAGCTGCATACCAAATCCTACAAGTATTGATAAGTCTCTGTATTTCGTCGTTACCGATGAAATTATTATTCCCATTCCCAAGCCTAAAAGTGCCATTTGAAGCACCAATAAAGGCATATATACCATAGATACGCCGGGAATAATAACAATACCTTTAAATGCAAATATCGTCATTGCTATAGCCACAATAAAAAGCTGTATAAAAAACGACAATAGTGCGTATATAACACTTGTAACAGGAGTTACAAGCCGTGGGAAATACACTTTGCCGAAAAGCCCTGCATTACCCGTAAACGTTCCTGACGTTGAGGTCAGGCATGAGGAGAAATATCCCCAGGCTGTGTTTGAACACAGATAGAACAGAAACTGCGGTACTCCATCGGTTGAAATATTGGCTATTTTACCAAACACAATCGTATGTATAGACGATGACAATAGTGGCGTTATGAAAAACCATAACGGCCCGAGTATAGTCTGTTTATATGCGCTGTTGAAATTACGTTTTAAAAACATAAATATCAAGTCTCTGTACTGCCACAGCTCCTTAAGCTTTAAGTCAAACCAACCTGTTTTCGGTTTTATGACTACGCTCCATTCTTTATCCATTTTCCTGATTCCTTTCGATTTATATACAATATTATACAACACTGTTTGAAAAAAGTCAATAAGAGCGTTCAATTGTAGGTTTATTTAACATAACAATATTTTTATCTTGAAAATCTACAAAATATATGTTATTATAGTAGTATGAAAAAGCGTAAAACGTATCAACCCCCTGACCCCCAATCTTGGGGGCAGATAGGTACGCTTTTTTTGAACAAGCAAAATTGCTCACTCAAAACGAGCAATTTCCTATGTTATGAAAAGAGGTGTTCTATATGAAGATTTCGACAAAAGGAAGATATGCGTTGAGGATGCTTATAGACCTTGCAGAGCATAAAAGTGACGGATATATACCGTTAAAGGATATTGCAAAAAGACAAGAGATATCAAAGAAATACTTAGAACAAATTGTTCCTATTCTCAACAAGTCGGAAATTTTAAAAACAAATCGTGGTTTCCAGGGCGGATATAAGCTCTCAAAGGCTCCAAATCAATATACCGTCGGGGAAATTCTTCGTGTAACAGAGGGTAGTCTTTCACCTGTTTCGTGTCTTGATCAGACTCCCATCGGGTGCGAAAAAAGTTACGAGTGTCCAACTCTCTCCATCTGGCAGGGATTGAACAAAGTTATTAATGATTATCTTGACAGTATTACCCTGCAGGATATCTTAGATAAACAAAAAGAGCGTTATACTAACGACTATATCATCTAAACAAATGGGGATGTTAAAAAGCGTAATAACGCACCAACCCCCTGACCCCCAATCTTGGGAGCAGGTAGCTACGCTTTTTTTGAACAAGCAAAATTGCTCACTCAAAACGAGCAATTTCCTATGTTATAAAAAAGCACACCAATCGTTTGACGGCAAATCAATCTATATTTGAATAAAAATAAATTTAGAAAACACTGTTAAATCAGTTATCTTTCGCTTAAATTATAAAAGGAGTAAAAAAATGAGAAAATATTTGTTACCCGAAAAGGGACAGTTTTACAAGGCTTCTATGCACGTTCATACAAACATTTCAGACGGACGGCTGTCGCCCGAGGAAGTTAAAAATGCATACAAAAACTTGGGATATTCAATAATTGCTTATACCGACCACGAAGTTTTTGTGCCGCACAACGATTTGACTGACGACGATTTCTTGGCAATAAACGCCGTAGAAATATCAATCAACGACCCTAGCACCGAAGAAGGCGGATGGAATTTTATGCGCACTTGCCATATTAACCTTTACGCAAAAAATAAAAATACCGATTACAGTTCGGTGTGTACTGAGGAGTCGATTTATGTCGAACATTCGCACAAGTATATGACAGAACGAATGAAACAAAATAAATTCAGAAAGGAATACTCACCTCAGGCTATAAATATGCTTACAAAAGCTGCTAAATCAGAAGGCTTTTTGGTATGCTTCAATCATCCAATCGGTTCCTGGCAGAATTACGAAGATTATATCAAAATTAAAAATCTGTGGGCAATTGAATGGTACAACGCCGGCTCAAACACCTGCGGTGTAATGGAAACAATGCAAGCGTGCGAGGATTTATTGAGAATAGGCGAACGCGTTTATCCTATCGCGGGCGATGATTCGCACTATTACGATTTGATAGGAAAATGTTTCACAATGATTAAGGCTGAAAATTTAGATTATGCGTCGGTTATATCTTCGCTTGAAAAAGGCGATTTTTATTCTTCAACCGGCCCTGAAATAAACGAGCTTTATCTTGACGGTGAAAAACTGCACATTTCCTGTTCTGCATCGGAAAAAATATTTGTAACAACAGAAAGACGCGTGTGCTTTACGAAAATCTCGGACGGTTCGCCTGTTACCGAGGCAGAGTTTGACCTTGAAAATTATATAAAAGAAAGCCATTTGAATGACGAAAGCTATGAAAGAGCGTATATCCGCGTTACGGTGATTGACTCAAAAGGCAACGAAGCGCACACTCGTGCGTATTTCCTGACGGATATAATTGAGTAAATCAATATCACGCCTGAATTTTTCGTGGTGCTTATTCGTCAATATTTAGTTGTAAGTAAACAATATATAAATACCAAAGACATGCCGTCAAACTACGAGCGACACCCATGCAGTAGGAACTTACCAAGCAAACACCGCTTATGCTTGTTTCCTTGGAGTCCCCTTGCATGGGTGTCGTTAACCAAATCAAAGATTTGGACTCCACCGCACCCTCGAGTTTATTCAGAAAACATAGGCGTAGACAAATATCTTTCGCCTGTATCAGGAAGCAATGCTACAATTATTTTACCTTTATTTTCAGGCCTTTTTGCAAGCTCTGTTGCGGCAAACACTGCCGCACTTGAGGATATTCCAACAAGTAAACCTTCTTTTCTTGCAAGAGTCCTGCCTGTTTTAAATGCATCTTCATTTTTAACAGCAATAATTTCATCATAAATCCCTGTATTAAGTGTATCGGGTACAAAACCTGCTCCTATGCCCTGAATTTTATGCGGTCCTGCTACTCCTTTAGAAAGGACAGGTGAACCTGCAGGCTCTACTGCAACAACTTTAACATTTGGATTTTGCGATTTCAAATACTCGCCAACACCCGAGACCGTTCCGCCTGTGCCGACACCGGCCACAAATATATCAACCTTTCCGTCTGTATCCTTCCAGATTTCAGGTCCTGTCGTTGCTTTATGAGCAGCAGGATTTGCCGTATTGGTAAA
>JAQXXM010000027.1 GCA_029226065.1 Clostridiales bacterium | reverse complement strand
TTCTCAAATCAAGCTTTATTCCGCCAAATACTGCTGTAAGCTCTGCTCCTCGAAATACTTCATTATCGAAGTTTATGTCCTGACCTGAAAAAGCGGCAAAGCCTGTTTTAATATCATCGCTATTTGCTTCGATGCTTTTTACATATTCCCTGTTGCCCGTAACGCCCTTAAAAATCATCTTAATTCCGATTACGGCGATTATTACAGGTACTGTGAGTTTCCACAGCATATCAAAATCAAGAACATTCTGACATACCAAAAGCAGGAACACACCTATCAGGAGCCCGATAATGTTTGCTGTTTTTTCATGGCTTGTAAACAGTCCTACGAAGCTTGGAACAATGATGAACAATGTCCACCAGCCGTCAAAAAATATTTCTATACTCGTTATTTGCAGTGCGTTAAGAACAAGCACGCAGCTCACACCCAGTAATGCAATACCCCATAAAATACTATTAATTCTTTTCATATCTTTTTTCCTCCTTAAATTCTTTTAAAGCGGCTTTCACAGCCGATTTGATTACGAAGTAAGCCACAACGGAAATTACCCCTACGATTATGCCATACATAAAAAGTGTCGCAATTGCTCCCATAAATCCTCCTCCTTTTTGATTTTTTAGCTGTTACGGTTACATTGCCTCTGTAGCCTTTGTTTTTAAGTCCGTGAAGAAGGCTGTTTTCAATAATCAGCTGGAGAATAAAATTCGGTACAAGTACGTCGCTTAAATCGGGATCAATGTCACAGTTATATTGCAGTTCGGGATAGCGACAGCACATCAGCTCCATATACGCATAAGAAAGCTCGGTTTCCTCCTCAACCAAAATGGAAATATATCTGTAAAACAAATATACAACAACTACCATTGTTCCTATAAACAACCTATGCAAAACTTCATTTAAAAACGGTGGTACGGTTTCCAGGTGATTTACTGTATAAACAGTTATGGCATCAAGTGCAAGATGCACCGGCGTCACAACAAGCAGTGTAGAAAACGTTTTATGCAGAGGCGTATTTCTTCTGCCTGCACTAAAATATACAAATGCCACAAAAACCAAAACGAGAATTAAGGCTATTTCCATTCTCATCATATACTATCACTTCCTTAATCGTTACCATCTGTATTTCCATTTTATCATACATTGGTGGATTTTGCAATTGTTTCACCTATAATTACATTATATATGATTTAGTAAATAGTATATAGATTGTTTTTTCAGTAAAATGTGTCAGAATTATAGATAAGCGCAGTCCGCCGAAGGGCTATATACAAAGAAATCTGCAATTTTTTCTTGCAGATTTCAACAAATACCAATAATTAATAACATTCCTTGAGAATTTCCAATATCTCATCATTATCTATATGCTTATAGTACGGAATTGAGACTATCGCAAGACCTACACCATGGGCACAATCCGTATATGCTCCAACTTGATGCTCTATATTATGAACCTCCCAGTCCTGTTCCTTAGAAAGTCCTGTAACAGTATTTAGTCCGAGGGCTGCACACCACATAATATTACTTCTTGCCTCATAATCCTGAGGATTTACAAGTGCTTTTCTTGATGAATTTATAACTGCTTTGTCATCCATATATGAGGGCATCCTTCCTCATTTTCGATTGCTCCATACGCAATATAGCCTAATTTCTCATAGAAGCTTCTCACTCTGCATTGCGCATGGAGTGATATTGACATTCCGCCCATTTTTAAAACAAGTCTTTCTGCTTCTCGTATCATTTTTGTTCCGATATTCATTCCTCTGTAAGACTCTATTACCGCTAATCTTCCGAATATAAATCCACCTTTTTTGCGGTCCTCAAAAACTCTGCAAGTTGCAATAGGCTCACCATTTTCATTGTACATTACAATGTGTGATGCAACTTTATCGGTATTATCGAATTCATCCTTAAAGCCTTGTTCACAAACAAAGACTTTTTGACGTACCGTAATTGCATCGTCAGCTAAAAAATCATACACTTTTATCTTCATAGTCTGTTTTACACATCAAGATAGATTGTCTTTATCTTATACGGCTCAAATGTAATATCTGCACAATTATTGATACAAGCAAGCTCACTTGCCATTTCTTCTTCAAGTGTTGCTTCACAAATTTTCTTTACATCCATATTGACGGTTAATTTAGCGTTAATCGTTTCTTTAGTTGGATTAAACAAACGAACAATCCAGCCGTTTTTATGTTCTGCAGGCTTTATCACGCTTAATGCAATGTTTTTATTATCAATCGCCATTAGTGAATCTGTGTTTTTGCAATCTGATTTAGAAAATATCGTATATGGCTTATCAGCTATCATACGCTGTTCGTTCCATAATCCCTCATCAGTGATTGATAGTGCATATGTGAATTTCAAGGTTTTATTAAGCTGTGCATCAATAGTTTTCGGCTGATGGAACGCATGACCGAAAGCACGGAACATAACAACTGAAATTGTACCATCAGGATAAACTCCTGCCTGATGGAAACCCTCCTTACCAATGAAGAACAATGAATCTTTACCGTCACTTACACCGACAATGCCTGCAGTGTTCTTTTCATAGGATTCAGGCTCTCTTGAGTTTATGCCCTCAACAGTAACACCACGCTTTCTTTCATTAAAGCAAAACGCCTGGGAGGCAATATAGCTATCCCCTTCTATAGCAGTCGGGAATATCACCTTTACACGATGATCCTGTGCGGTATTGTCAATTTGTGTTTCAAACTCAACCTTTTTATCATCAGCATGCAATGTAACGGTAGTTACTATCTTCATTTTAGTATAGCTATCTCCTCTTAAAAGCTCACTTCGATTTCCGTTTAGCGGCACATTCATATATGATGTAATTCTAAAACGGTTTATAAGTGAGCCTTTATTTATAACCTCTACCGCACCGCCTGATGATACAACTGACTGTGCATCAAATCCTGCCTGCTCATAGAACCATCCGTTCCCTGCATCGCCGTCTTCAACATATGTGTTTATTCCGTCATATACTCTGCCTGTTTCCTTGTTTGTAATGCTTATAATGCCTGATGGTGTTATGTTTAATTTCAAATATTTATTCTCCGCTTGTAATGCACCCATATGATGATATTGTGGCACTATGTTTAAACTGTCACTTGGTACAACCTTGAATTGAGTAATACCAAAAGGCTTAAGTGTTGTCCTCATTGCTATTGTATGCTTATATGTAGGAATAACATTCTGTCTGTTATATCTCACACTATTAATCTCAGCATGGAGAATCTGATACTCAACATCATTCCCGTCTTCGTCCACTATTTTAAACATATATAGAGGGCGTTCAAGAGTGTTTGTAAGCATTTTATTTTCCCAATCACGTGGAAAATCTACATCAACCGTTATAACGCCATCACGTGAAGCTATTCCAAAATTATAGACATGCAAATAGTAATCATCAGACTCTGTATCTTGACAGAGTTTTGCCGTTAAATCCTCAAGTATGGCATCTGTGATTTCTTTCACCTGATTATATCTGTAGTACATATTGCGATGTACATCATCAATGGAGCAACCACAAATAGAATCGTGAGGTTGATTTTTTAAAAGATACTTTCTTGCAGTGTCAAAGTATGCTCTTTTGCCTGAGATTCCGAAATTCTCACCCATAACAATCATAGGTGCAAGAGTGTTATATGCCAATGCTTCGCATATATCATTTTCCTGCTTCAACGGATAATAGGCAGAAATGGAATCTGTAACTGCTCTAAAATCGTCCATTGTTCTCGCTGTAGCAATTAACTCACCCTCAATTTTCGGCAGTTTATCGTAATATTTTGCTACCTCATCTACATACTTTTCCATACCCTCTGAAATATCATAGGGCATACTGTCCATTAATTTTTGAAATTCAGCAGTATTATCATCAATTACTGCATGGTCATCTGTATAATTTATAATTGCTACGGGCAGTTGATGCTCCTCTATGTAGTCGCTTAAAAACTTCTTTTTATCTTCGCTTTCATCAAAGCCTTTTTTTACTTTTGAATAGCTGTAGTTAAACACAAAACACTCACTGCCATCAGGTGCTTCCCATACAAAATGCCTGTCATTCCCTGCACCTCTGCCCAAATATACTCCATTTATTCCAAATCCGTTTAAGATCTGCGGAAATTGAGCAACATGGCCGAAAATATCATTTATATATCCGAATTTCCATGATTTAGTGTTATATTTCCCGGCAGTATTATGGCCTACCAAAAAGTTTTCAACAAGGCTTTCTCCCGACACTAACAGTTCATCAGGCATAACATACCATGGTCCGACCTTTATTCTGCCCTCTTTGATGAGCTTTTGCAGTCTTTGAGTGTTTTCACTTCTTATCTCAAGATAGTCATCAATGACTATTGTCTGTCCGTCAAATGTAAATATACCAATTTCATTTTTTTCAAGGGCATCTATCAGCTTGTCTGTCATTTCAACAAGATGATACCTAAAATTCTGAAAAGGCTTGTACCATTCTCTGTCCCAGTGTGTGCTGATTGCATAAAATATTTTCATAGTTAAATCCTCTTTTACAGTTATTTACTGCATTATACTCTTTTCAATCTTAAAACTACGGCATTTCTCGGACTACCACATACAGTCAGTATACCATTTTCTGATTTGCAGTTTTCGTTGTATAGTGCAGAGTCTATCTTATAATCTCCGTCAAGTTTGATTTTAAGCTCATCGGGCTCGTCAAAGAAGTGACATACCGCAAGGATTTCATTTCTGTCCTCACTGTATCTTATAACTGCCTGTGTACCCTTTAAAGCTCTATGATTTGTCGGTTGAGTTACGTATATACGGCTTCTGCCATCTTTAATTATATGCGAAACACTTTCATAGAAGTCCTCTGCCTCAGGTATCAATGCAAACTGCTCATCACTTAGTTTATCAATATATCCCGACCAGCAGAGTCTGCCCAAAAATCCTGATGCTATCACATACTGCATATGGCTTCTTGACATATTATCCTTTAGTACACACCAAATCTGGCTCTGTCTGGGTGATATCAAATATTGCAGATTTGCCGCAATCACAGGCACCTCCATACACTCGTGTGCATCAGAGAACGAGCACATTGCCGTAACCTCCATCATTTTGGGATCGGTTCTTGATGCACCGCAGGCACAGTTTTCGATAATAATATCGGGTATCTCTTTCTTCACACGTTTTAAGAAATTATATACGCCATCCATATGGTCAATAAGTCCTTGTCCTAAGCTGTCCGCACCATCGCATCCTAAAATGCTTGCATTATAATCTATTTTCAGATAACCTATGCCATTGTCCTTTAAGAACTGTATTAATATCTTATCAAGATGCTCTATAGTCTTTGGATTTCTCAGATCAAGGAACTTTGTTGCCGCACCTGTAAAAGAAATATTTTTTATAACCTCTCCATTCTTTGTAAGATTACATTCATCGTACTTTTCGTCAAATCGCTTTGAGCCTTGTCTTATACTCTCAAAATCAAGCCAGATTCCCGGAATCATTCCCATTTCTCTTATCTTATCAGTATATGCCTTAAAGCCGTTAGGGAATTTCTCCTCATCGACCTCCCAGTCACCTGCAGTACGCCCTTTCTGCCAGCCGTCATCTGTAACGAAATACTTTACCTTTGTCTTCTTCAATGTTTTTGCAAGGGAAATGAGTTTTTCTTCAGAGCTGTCACCCCAATGAGTTACCCAATCGTTAAAGATTATAGGCATTCCCTCTTCGCCGTATGCCTCTATATAACGGTTATTCATTTCGTTTAAATCATTTGAAATTTCATCAACTCCGCCCATAGCAACACCAATATATGCAACAGGTGATTCATATGACTCACCTGGATTAACGTGCTTGTACCACGCTCCTGACTTATAGTCGCTTATTCCGCCCGACAGCGACAATGGCGTACCATAACGTGATAATTCAATCTGCCATGATGCGTTATGTTTAAGCTTAATGCCCCATGTACAGCCTGTCTTTGTATCCTCGAGTGCCGCATAAGGGTAGTATCTGCCCACACTTTTTGAGCCCATTACACTTATCTTTTCGCACTCAAAAGAGCCACCCCATGATTTTTCCATATTTATCTCGGGCAGTGTTTGACTAACACGCTTGCCCTCTGTTGACCAACCACCTTTAAAGGTGTGATATACCAGGCTTTCTGAACCGTCATCATATGAGAATGGACATAATCCGTCAAGTGATGCAGAGGTTATCAATTCAAGTGTTATTTTCCGCTCTGAACTGTTAATAAATGTACTCTTAACCTCAAATCCGTTTTCACCTTTATAGTGAGTGAGGATATGACTTGCTCCCCAACCCTCCTCAGTGACAAGGTTTGTTTTAATCGTTTCTCTTGTTTCTTCCTCGCATATCTCCTGCGATGCAAAGCGCAACATTCTCGTAGATTGGCTATATTTTAAGCCGTTTTCATAAATAGGTGTTGCATGATGTGAAAGATGAATATGTACAAGAGACCCAGGGAACCAATCCATGTGATTTGGGAATCCTTCGTCATCTATAATTTTCTTGTAATAATCATCATTTATTTTGTCCTCCGTGCCGTTAGGTATGAGCAACATAAACACTTTATTTTCTTCCGTTATAACATATCGAACAGTTGTTTTTTCAAACACGTAATCAATATATTTATAATTCTTTTTATTCCCTTCCGTTCTTTTCATTGTGAGCCTCCTTAAATGATTTTTAATAATTTCATTATACACCATTTATTAGTTAAAATCAATATATTTCGGAAAATAATTGTACTGTATACAAAAAAATACAGGAGAACTGAATTTTAAGATTAAATGCGGAAATATACACACATATGCTTCTTTCATGGTGAAAATCCCATTTAAAGATCTACTTACAAGAAATCCGCAAAAAATGCGGATTTCAACGTTAATTGGTTATATGAAATTTAACTGGCATTGATTTAATGCAATTTTAAGCCTTTGAACGATCTGCGCTAAATGCAATAGCCCAATTTACCCCGTTATCAGCTTCATAATATCGTTATACGATATAAATATAATCAACGCAATTAGGAGCATAAAGCCTATGCTATGCACAAGTCCCTCTTTTTCGGGGGGGATTTTCTTGCGTGTTATAAGCTCAATGAGCATAAAGAACAATCTGCCTCCGTCAAGTGCAGGAACGGGCAACAGGTTAAATACGCCTAAGTTTATTGTAAGCAGTGCTGTCAGGTTAAGAACGTACAGCCAGCTTGAACTGCCTGAATTTACAGCGGTATTTACCTCTTTTACTATCCCCACAGGGCCGCTCATCTGGTCAACGCCCACCTTGCCTGTAATCATCTGCCACAGTGAATTATACACAAGCTTCACGACAAACCGAGTTTGATTCCATGCCTCGCCCCATATATTGAAAATTGTAACTTCCTCTTTTACAGGCACGAAGCCAATTATAAGCCGTTCTACACGTTCCTCAGTGCCGACTTTTTCATCGTCCTTTATGATATCCTCATCATATTCATAGAAATCCGTGTCCGTCTTAATGCCGTTTATAAAGCCCGTTACCTCTACCCCGCTATCTGTGTACTTATATTCCGATGCACTTTTTGTAGGCTTAAATGACAGTGTTTTCTTCTCGCCGTCACGCTTTATTACAAGGTCACATTCTGTATTTTCCGTAAATTCCTGAGTGTACAGCGTTATATCGTTATAGAAATTGACTTTCTTGCCGTTAATTCTTATTATCTCATCGCCCGGCATCAGTCCCGCATCTGATATATAGCTGTTTTTTACAACCGAGTCTACACGGTTTGTCACCATAGGTGAGGTCTGTGAAATTATGACTAAAAACAGTATAAAGCCGAGAATAACGTTAAACACTCCACCTGCGGCAACTACGATTATTCGTTTCCATACCGCCTGATTTGAAAAGGCACGTTTATCGAGAGAGTCCTCGTCCTCGCCCTCGAATTTACAATATCCACCAAACGGAACTACACGCAGTGAATATTGTATTTCACTCTTTTTACTTTTCCATATTGCAGGGCCAAAACCGATGGCATATTCAAGGATTTTGAAATCCATTAATTTTGCTGTTATAAAATGTCCGAACTCGTGAAGTGAAATCATCACAAGGAACATTATCACTGTTACTATTGCTGTGAGCAAATTTATTTCCTCCTTTTATAGACAGCCTCTCTTGCCTCTTTGTCCGCATCGTATATATCGGACAGAGTCGGGTTTTTAATATTATTATGCTCGTTCATTGCATATTCTATAGCTTCACTGATACCCATATACGAAAGCTCACCTTTCAAAAACAGTTCGACTGCCGCCTCGTCTGCGGCATTAAACACAGTTGCAAGCGTACCGCCCTCTATACCTGCTTTTCTTGCGAGCTCTAAAGCATAGAAGGTTTTAGTATCAGGTTTTTCAAAGGTCAATGATGCATATTCCGTAAGGTCAAGCTCGTTACGCTGAATTGACATACGGTTTGGATATGTTAAGGCATACTGTATCGGTACACGCATATCGGGCATACCAAGCTGAGCTATCACCGCATTGTCAACAAACTCAACGGCAGAATGAACTACACTCTGTCTATGCACAACTACTTCTATTTTATCCATAGGTATATCAAAAAGCCATTTTGCCTCTATCATTTCTAGACCTTTATTAACAAGTGTAGATGAGTCTATCGTTACCTTTGCACCCATATCCCAGTTAGGATTATGCAACGCATCAGCAGGTGTAATATTGACTAAATCCTCACGTTTCTTACCGTAAAACGGACCGCCCGATGCAGTTAATATTATCTTTTTTATCTCACGTTTATCAGCCATACCTTGCATTGACTGGAATATTGCCGAATGTTCGCTGTCAACAGGAATTATACATTTTCCGTATTCTGCCTCACACTCTTTTATAATATTTCCTGCCGCAACAAGGGTTTCCTTGTTTGCAAGTGCTACACGCTTTCTGCTTTTTATGGCGGAAATTGTAGGCTCTATGCCTGTCATTCCCACAACGGCAGTAACAACTGTGTCAGCACTTTGTATTGACGATGCCTCAATAAGGCTTTCCTTTCCGCCCAACACCTTTATATTTGTATCGTTAAGCTTTATCTTTAGCTCACGTGCCGACGCAACGTCTGCAACACAAACAAGTTCAGGCTTAAATTCACGTGCCTGTCTTTCGAGCAAAGCAACGTTTTTGTTGCCTGTTATTGCCGTTACCTTAAATTCGTCGCTATGGTCACGGACTATGTCAAGAGTTTGTGTGCCGATTGAGCCTGTCGAACCAAGAATTGATATGTTCATCTTTTTCGTTTGTCTCCTTTAAACTGCTAAAGCGAATATAGCGCACAGATAATATACTACAGGCGAAATATATAAAACGCTGTCAAATCTGTCCATAAATCCACCGTGGCCGGGGAATATTTTACCGTAGTCCTTTATGCCTGCATCACGCTTTATTGCGGATGCGGCAAGATCGCCAAGCTGTGAGAGTATCGACGCAAAAAAGCCTACCGCCGCAATTTTAATATATGCATCGGGAGTTGCGGTTATAAACGCAACACCGCATTTATCCAAAATAAACGTATATAACACACATAACAACGCTGTACAAATCACCGCTCCAAGAGAGCCTTCAACTGTCTTTTTAGGGCTTACCTTCGGGATAAGCTTGTGCTTGCCGAAAAACGTACCGCAAAAATATGCCGCAGTGTCGCTGCCCCACGCTATTATGAATATAAGCGCCATAAATGGCAAGCCCATTTCTATATACATTTTTGGTATGTAGCTCATAAACAGCGTGATATATATTGTCATAAGCTGTACTGAAAACAGCTCGGTATATTTTATTTTGCCGTGTAGGAATATAAGGAATACCATTGCAACGATAATTGAAAGAGCAACTGCCATTTCAACATTTGCAAATACAATACCCAACGTCACCACAGCACCTGTTATGTAGCCTGAAATCTTAACGGCAATTGATTTTGTCATTGCCGTAAAAGTTTCATACAGCATACAAAATATGATTATCCCAACTCCTATCGCAAAAACAGTTTCTCCTGCAGCTATTAGTCCGATAAAGACTATCAGCGATACTATTGCAGTGATTATTCTTGTAAGCATATCTAACATATTCCTTTCATTTGTTTATATTGCCCCAAATCTTCTGCCTCTGCCCTGGAATATACGTATACATTCGCAGAGATCACGAGGCTTAAAATCAGGCCATGCCTTTTTAACAAACACCATTTCCGCATAGCTTACCTGCCACAGCATAAAGTTTGACAAACGCTGTTCTCCGCTTGTGCGTATAAGCAAGTCAACATCGGGCTGATTTACGGTGTATAGTCCGTCCTCAATATCGGAGTCTGTTATATCATCAGGGTTAAGCTCACCGTTTTTCACCATACGGCACAATCGCCTTGCAGAATGTACAAGTTCCTCTCTTCCGCCGTAATTGAGTGCGATATTCATTACTATTCCGTCACGGTCTTTAGTGAGATTTTCCGTCTTTTCAATCTGACGGCACATCTCCTCTGACAGTTCCTTGCGTGAGCCGATTGCACGAATACGTACATTCTCGCCCGCAAGCGTTTTTTCCGCATTAATCAGATAGTCCATAAGCAAGTTCATAAGATAATCGACTTCTTCTTTCGGTCTTTTCCAGTTTTCGGTGGAAAAAGCGTATACGGTTATGTACTCAATCCCCATTTTGTTCGCTTCAGTAACAATCTTTTTGAGGGCTTCAGCTCCTGCTTTATGCCCCATACTGCGAGGAAGTCCTCGTTTTTTTGCCCATCTTCCGTTGCCGTCCATAATAATGCCGATATGTCTGGGAAGATTTGACATATCAATAGAAGTGTCCTGTTTCTTTTTGAAAAGCATATTACTGTTCCTTTCACGGTGTCTATGCGAAAAAGAGGCTGTAATCTATACTGTTTTTACAACCCCTTTTTAATATTTTAGATTTCTGTGATTTCCTTTTCCTTATCAGCGGTGATGCTGTCGATTTCCTTAATATACTTATCTGTCATATCCTGGATATCTTTCTCAATTGTCTTTAAATCATCCTCTGTGATTTCGCCGTCTTTTTTCTGCTTCTTATAGCTTTCTATACCGTCACGGCGTGCGTTACGAATTTGCACCTTCGCTTCTTCAGCATACTTCTTAACCATCTTAACAAGCTCACGGCGGCGTTCCTCTGTAAGAGGCGGGAAGTTAAGTCTTATAACCTTACCGTCATTCTGTGGGCTTAAACCAAGCTCTGATTTATTGATTGCCTTTTCTATCTCTGATAATACAGTCGCATCCCATGGCTGAATAACAAGCAATCTCGGCTCGGGTGATGATATTGAACCTACCTGCTGAATAGGTGTCATTGTACCGTAATAGTCTATAGCTATTTTATCAAGTACCGATGCGTTTGCACGGCCTGCACGAATAGTCTTGAATTCGCTTACAAGTCCGTCAATTCGTTTGTCCATTTTTTTCTCTATTTCAGGATATTTTCCCATTTTCTTTGCCTCCTAATAATGTTTTATTTTCCCTCAAGATTTACAAGAGTTCCTATTTTTTGACCTTTAACGGCCCTTACAATGTTTTCGGGATCGTTAAGACCGAAAACAAGGATTGACATATTATTATCACGGCATAACGATGCCGCAGTGGAGTCCATAACTCCGAGATTTTTCGTGAGTATGTCGCTGAACGAAAGGTTTGTGTAACGCTTTGCGTCAGGATTTATGTTGGGATCGCTGTCATATACAGCATCAACCTTCTTAGCTAAGAGGATTACATCGACATCCATTTCAACTGCTCTTAATGCCGCCGCTGTATCAGTTGACATAAATGGGTTGCCTGTTCCACAGCCGAATATTACTACTCTGCCCTTATCAAGGTGGCGCATTGCCTTACCTCTTATATACGGCTCTGCAATCTGGCGCATCTCAATAGCTGTCTCAACTCTCGTCTCAACACCTATTGCTTCAAGTGCACTGCACAATGCAAGTGAGTTTATTGCAGTTGCAAGCATTCCCATGTGGTCCGCACGGGTACGGTCCATATTCTCGCTCGATCTGCCGCGCCATATATTTCCGCCGCCGACAACAATAGAAACTCTGACACCCATATCAACAATTTTCTTAATATATACAGAAATCTCGTTTACGGTTTTTTCGTCTATGCCGTAGCCCTGGGGACCTGCCAACGCCTCGCCACTGACCTTCAGCAAAACCTTCTTATACTTTATACTCATCGTCAATCCCCCCTGTTTTGTTACATGAAACGTATATTAATCAAACTGTCAGGTTTACCCTTTATGTACTTCATCTCCGCTTCCGTTGCATCAACACGTATATGTGAAGCTTCTATACGTACGTCATAATATTTACCTATAAGCTTAATATATGCTTCATCAGGCATCAAAACTGTATTTCCGCCAACTACCTTTTCAACAAGGCTGTCGTCCTGACCGCCAAGTATCAGTGTTACGCCGTTTACAACAGAGTTCATAACCTGACAGCCGTTCTTACCTACACCGTATGTAAGAATTAAATTCTTTTTTGAGTTTAAGTTGTCTATTACAACTCCGCCTGTTCTTACCATTACAAGCTTATCTGTAATATCCTTGTATGTGCCGGGCTCGTCAATATACATATCAACAATTTCGTCCATAATAAGAGCAAATTCACCTCTTGTTATGTATGCCGTAGGCTTAAGCTTACCGTCAATACCTGTCCAACCGCCGTTGCCTACTATGTATTTAGCGCCGTCGTATGCCCAGTCTGCAATTTCGCCTTTATCGGAAAACGCATCAAGTACGCTGTCCTCGCAATCGCCAATCTTTATCTGCTTTTTATCGGGAGTGTATGCCATAAATCCGAACACTCTTGAGAGTACCAGATATGTTTCCTGGAACGTTATGTTGTTTTCGGGGTTGAAATTCTTGTTTTCATCACCCTCAAACGCACCCATATTCGCCGCCTGCATTACAACATCGCTGTACCACATATCTGATGAAACATCATTAAAGGTCTGTGTTCCCTTATCTGTTGCGGCAAAAGCACGTGTAATAATTGCCGCCATCTGTGCCCTTGTGATATTGTCATACGGTGCAATGGTATCGTCTGTCACTCCGTTTATCAGTCCTGCATCAACCGCATTCTGCATTGCCTCGCCCATCTTGCCGTCGGGCATATCCGAGAATGCACCTACCGTTGCAGATGCACCTAATGTCAATGCAAAAGCTGCTAAAAATGAGATTATTTTAGTTTTTTTCATAAGTCTTTTCCTTTCAATTTTAATTATTGTACTCCTATTATACACCATTTTTATTAAAATGTCTATATCTTTTTAGAAATATTCTCAAAATATCTTGCAATTTTTCAATAAATTGTGTATAATATTACTTGTAAAATTATTAAGATACAAAAGGAGAAAGACGTATGAATTGTCCTAATTGCGGTACGCCTGTGGCAATGGGTGAAAATTTCTGCCCAAACTGCGGATCGAGAATTCAGACACAAAGGTATATTAACTGCCCGAACTGCAATGCGCCCAATAACCTTACAAACAAATGCTGCTCCGAGTGCGGAGCACCCTTGCGATACAGTCAGCAAAACGGCTTGAACAAGTCGCAGAAAGCACTCATTATCAGTCTTTCCATAGCTGCGGCAGTATGCGTTATAGTAGTGCTTTTAATTATATTGATGCCGCCGTCTGACAAGGGCAACGATGCAGAGGTTACACCGACAGCCGTTACGACTGAAAATATCACACACCCTCCGGCACCGACACCCAAATACACACCGCAGCCTACGCCTGTTCCGATTAAACAGCACACACCGACACCTGAATATATATCATATTCAATGTACAATGACTACGATTATATGTTCTCCTGTCCGTATCCTGACGGATTTCACAGAATATCTCCCCTGTCGGATTTCACACGATTATGTCGTGCATCAGACTATGACAGCGGAGAAATATATATTTGTGCTACATATAATGACCCTGTAAGAAGCATTGCAGATATAGTCGATAACTTCAAGTCGTCACATTCATATAATTCCGTAGCATTCGACCAGAGAGGCTATAATTACTGTTCTGTACTTATTTCCGACAGTGCATCGTATAATTATTGCTACTATAATCTTTCTAACGGAATGATACGCGGATTTGAGATGAATTTCCCGATTGACCGCTATGACTTGTATATGTCATATATTAACTATATGCAGGCAAATCTATCATTTTTTTGATTGCCGAAAGGAGTTTAAATTTTGAAATATAAAATAGCAGATATAATTGTTGATCTTGACGTGCAATATCCACGTCTGAAAAAGCAGATTGCTCCCTACGAATATGACGAGGCGGCAAATGTAAATGTAGAGATACGGTTAACCGAAGCTCTCTATCAGGCATATTTAGAGACGTACCCTGATATTGAGCGTGAAATGATTGAATATATCGCACTCGGCAACGAGTACTATACGGCACTTATACACTTTAACGGTATGCTTATTCACTCATCATGCGTTGTATATGACGGTAGGGCGTATCTGTTCAGCGCACCTTGCGGAACAGGCAAATCCACACATACACAGCTGTGGCTCAAACGTTTTCCTGATGCCTATATATTAAATGATGATAAGCCTGCAATACGTATTTGCTCCGATGGTATATTTGCTTACGGAACACCATTTTCAGGCAAAACAGATTTGAATGTAAACGAGCGTGTTCCCATAGGCGGAATATGTATGGTAGAGCGCAGTGAAACCAATTCTATAGAGAGAATTTCCGATGAAGAGGCTTTGTTCGGTATTTTAGACCAGACGGTACGCCCTCAGGAGGAGGAGATTATGGACAAACTGCTTAGGGTAATTGATAAAATAGTAAGAAATGTTCCTGTCTACAGGCTCAAATGCAATATGGAGCTTGAGGCGGCAGAGGTAGCGTATAACGGAATGAAAGGAGTTAATTAATTATGAAAACAAAAAAAGGATTTATGCTGCGTAAAGTAGCTGACAAGAATATAGTTGTGCCTATCGGACAGGCATCGGTTGATTTTAACGGTATTATCAACCTCAATGACACAGGTGCATTTTTGTGGGAACAGCTTGCAAAGGGCTGTAGCTATGACGAGCTTGTATCACGTCTTTTAGGCGAATATGATGTGTCGGAGGAAGTTGCAAAAAAAGATATTGACGCATTTTTAGAAACAGCAAGAAATGCAGGCGTAATAGAGGATTAATATATGAAACTTATTGTAAATGTATCGAAAAACTGGGGCATTGGCAAGGATAACGGGCTGTTGTTTCATATTTCAAAGGATATGAAGTTTTTTAAGGAGCATACAACAGGGAATACCATTATCATGGGCAGAAAGACGCTTGAGTCTTTACCCGGCTCAAAGCCATTACCCAACAGGACAAATGTTGTTCTTACACGAAACTGCGATTATAACCCCGACGGAGTAGAAGTTTTCCACAGTATTGACGAGTTTTTAAAAAGCGATATAAACAAAGAGAATGTATACGTAATAGGCGGCGAGTCGCTCTATCGTGAACTCTTGCCCTATTGTGATACTGCATACGTAACAAAGGTTGATGCAACTGTGAGTAACGCTGATGCATTTATGGTAGACCTTGATAGTGATTCAAGCTGGAAGGTTGTATCCGAAAGCGAGGTCTTTACAGAAAAGGGATATGATTTTAAGTTTGTAGAATATAATAGAATATAGGTAGCTGAAAAAGCGAACACTTCCTAAGGTGATGCAAAAAACAGTGCAGTGGACTTGGCGCTGTTTTTTTACGTTCCCATTTTTAGTTCACTTTCCGCAATCTTTTGCATACTATAATATAGAGTAATAAAGCAAAAGGGGTGGTTTATATGAATTTAAATGATTTTCTTAAAAATTTCAATTCAAGCGATCTGAAACAGATAAATGATTTCCTTAACTCAAGTCAAGGCAAAAACGTTACTAAAAATCTTGATGCACGTGCAAAGCAGGAAATACTTAATCAGTTTATGAAGCTTGACTCTAATCAAGTAAAAAACAAGCTTAACGGGCTTTCAAAGGAAGACATTTTAAAGCTTTTAAAGTAAGGAAGGAGCTAATGTCATAAAATGGCAGATATGATGGATACACTAAAGGGGCTTTTAGGCGACAACGCTGACGAGAAGCTTAGCGGGATAATGAAGATATTAAATCCCGATGGTGCGTCGGAAACAGGTGATATCGAGAAAAAGTCTGAAAACAGCAGTGTTTCGGACACTCCCTCAATAACGCCCGAGATGCTCATGATGGCACAAAAAATTATGTCACGTATACAATCCTCGGGCGATGATGACAGAACCAAGCTTTTATTGTCACTAAAGCCGTATATGAACGATTCACGGCAATCCACAATTGACAGTGCCATTAAGCTTTTGCAGTTATCAGAAATGTCTGATCTGTTTAAAGGAGGTATTCTTTGATGTATCATTCTTACAGCGTGAGCAATATGCCCGAACCCATAGTCTCACCACCGCCAAAAGCCGCACACATTAAACCTGAAAAGAAAGAGCCGACTCCAAAACCCGAAAAGAAAGAAACGTTGCCGTTTTTTTCGGGATTGAAGTCGGACGATTTGTTATTGTTGCTTGTGATTGCAGTATTGATTTTTAACGAATGTGACGATAAGCTGTTACTGTTGGCACTTGTATATATATTTTTTTCCGATTATCTTAAGTAAGGGCTGTTGCCTTTAGCGCAGACCGTTCAAATGCAATACAGTTCATAGTACGAGGAGTATATATCCTCATATTATAGACATTTGTTGAAATCTGTGAATAATTGCAGATTTCTTTTTGTTTATAGCATTTGAACTATCCGCGAAACTCACCCTCGACGTACACACGTACGCCGTCGGGCATGGGGGCTGTTAAAAAGCCCCTTCGTTTCGCGAATTCTGCATCTAAACTCATTCAGCCCTCCATCAAGGCTGTTGCCTTTGGTGTAACAGCCACCTATATTAAACGTTCTTTTATTATTTTGATAGCATCAGCCGATGCAGTATCGGGTGACAATATATTTATTGCCTCGTTTCTGCGAAACCACGTCAATTGACGTTTTGCATATCTGCGTGAATTCTGTTTTATAGCATCAACCGCATCGTCAAAGGATGTTTTGCCGTCAAGATATTCCAATAATTCCTTGTAGCCTATTCCCTGCATAGAATTTAAGTTATGTGAATATCGTTTTGACAAGTCTTTTACCTCGTCTAAAAGTCCGTTATCAAGCATTCTATCAACACGTCTGTTTATCCTGTCGTATAACAGCTCACGGTCGTAGTCTATCATAAAGAAAGTTGCATCGTATCTGCTTTCTTTAAGCTTTGTTTGCCTTTGATGCTCCGAAATCGAAACACCGCTGATTTTATAAAACTCAATGGCTCGGATTATTCGTTTTATATTGTTGGGGTGAAGCTTATCTGCACTTTCGGGGTCAAATTCACGGAGCATTTCAATAAGTTTTTGCGGTCCCTCACGCTGTGCAAGCTCATTAAGGCTTTTTCGTAACGCATAATCATTTTCATACTCACCAAACTCTACATCATTAACAACGCTGTCTATATAAAGTCCCGTACCTCCGCACATAACAGGCAGTTTGCCACGCTCTCGTATATCTGCAATAACCTTATGTGCATGGGTAGTATAGTCTGCCACAGAATAATCCTCGTCAGGCTCTATTATATCTATCATATAATGCGGACACATTTCACGCTCACGTGCTGTAGCCTTTGCCGTGCCTATATCCATATATTTATATATCTGCATACTGTCGGCGCATACTACCTCACCGCCTAACGCACACGCAATATCAATGGCAAGCGAAGTTTTGCCCGATGCCGTCGGTCCTGCCACTACTATCAGCGGTATTTTACTCATACAAATCTCCATTCTTCCGCCTTACAGCGGTATCAATCCAATGCGGAATAGATGCGATGCTTACATTTCACGTAATCCGCCTGAAATCCTTTTCTATCTGATTTTTCGATATTGATATAACTATAGGTCTGCCGTGAGGGCAAGTGTTTATGTTCTCTAAGGCAAACACTTTTGATACAAGATTTTCCATTTCCTGTTGGCTTATTTTCATATTTGCCTTGATTGATGCCTTGCAGGCAATCGTATACAGCAGCCGTTCCTTTCTCTCGCTTATGATACTGTTTTTCATATCGCTCATCTGCGACAGGAGTTCTAAGAACAACGGCTCACCGTCACTCCAGCTTATATCGCCCGGGATTGCCGTAATGGTAATAATATCACCATTTGCCTGACATTCAAAGCCGAACTTTGAAAATTCGTCCTTGTTTTCTGTATATACCTCATACTCATTAGGATGAAGCTTTATCTCTACAGGCTCTAAAATCATCTGCTGCATTATGCCTGTATTTTCAATCTCTTTTTTTAATGCCTCATAGTTGAGCCGCTCGTGTGCCGCATGCTGGTCAATCATAAGCAGATTTTCGTCCTTTTCCACAAGGATATACGTCTCAAAGACCTGTCCTATTACTCGGAAATAGCCGCCGACAAATGGATTTGCTCTGTTTACACTTGCCTTTTTTGCATTTTGCAGATATGTCATCCAATCCGTATCAATTTCCTCACCCTTTGCCTCTGCCGCAGGTGACTTAACCTTTAAAGAGTTATCGTACCTTTTAGCATGTTCAACTGCAAAATCGAGCATAGAAAAAGCATCAAACTTATAATCCTTGTCGTCTATTGGTTTTGCATTATTGTCAGGCTGTACCTCATACATCTCCTTTTGAGGTTTCTTATCCGACTCTTGTAATTCAGATTTTTCAGCTGTCTTTTCAGGTTCAGTGGGTTTTGGCATCGTCTTTTCTGATAATTCCTGTTTGCGGAGTTTGCTCTCCTGTAGTTTTTCACGGAATAGCTCCTCAATTGATTTTTGTTCTGCCCTCCCCTGAGTTTCAGACCTTAGCGGCTTTGTCGGATTATGCTCTATTTGCGGAACGTTCGGCAACGCATACAGCGTAGATTTAACCGCATGGTATACCGCCTGATATATATCCTGTTCATTCGAGAATTTGCACTCAAGCTTTGTAGGATGTACATTTATATCAACAAGCTCGGCAGGTATTTCCAGATTTAAAATTACCGTAGGGAACTTTGATACCATTATCTGATTTTTATACGCCTCTTCAATTGCACGTATCATTGTGGGGCTTTTTATGAAACGTCTGTTTACGAAAAGGCTTTCGTAGTTTCTGTTAGGACGGCACAGCGTACCCTTGCCTATTAATCCCACAACACGTATGCCGTTATATTCGTAATCAACCTCAAGCATATTTCTTGCATAGTCCTTACCATATATGGCATATACGGAATTTAATATGTTATTATCTCCTGCTGAAAATAAAACTTCTTTTCCGTCACGGATAAGCTTAAATGAAATTTCAGGGTATGAGAATACGTATCTGCCCATTAAATCTGAAATATATCCGCCCTCTGTCGCAGGCTTTTTCAAAAATTTCTTTCGTGCAGGAGTATTATAGAACAAATCACGGACTTCAAGAACTGTACCGTCACTCAT
The DNA here is from genome assembly GCA_029226065.1 of Clostridiales bacterium. Classification (GTDB taxonomy): domain Bacteria; phylum Bacillota; class Clostridia; order UBA1381; family UBA1381; genus Ornithomonoglobus. The sequence continues at coordinate 7,107 of JAQXXM010000027.1, read as the reverse complement.
ACCCGCATCTGTTGATGAGAGTATCTCTCCGCCCTCACAAGTTACAAGTACACCTATGTCACTATCTTGTTTTTTCGTGTACAGCTTAACCTTAGCAACCGCACCTATACTTGAGAGTGCCTCACCTCTGAAGCCCAATGTGTAAATTGCATCGAGATTTTCGTCAGTTGTTATTTTACTTGTGGCATGACGAAGAAAACATATTTTTGCATCCTCCTCGGTCATACCCGAACCATTGTCTGTTACTCTGATAAATTCGATACCGCCGCTCTTGATCTCAACAGTAATAACGTCAGCACCTGCATCTATACTGTTTTCAACAAGCTCTTTTACAATGCTAAGCGGTCGTTCAACCACTTCGCCTGCGGCTATTTTGTTGGAAATTTCCGAGTTGAGAATATGTATCTTTCCCATAGTGACCTTTAATCCTTTCTTAAATTTGGGCTGTCGTCTTTAGCGAACACTGTACGTAAGCAGTTCTGTTTCCTGCACGAACGATGTAACATCTGTTAGCAAAGCGGTTTTGTTGTTCACGAGAGCGATGTAGCATCTTTGATGCGTTTAGCGATGTGAGTACAAAACTGCGTAAATATCTTCGTTCGTAAGCGGTTCTATTGCCTGTATGAACGATGTAGCACTTGATGCGTTTAGTGATTGAGTAAGCTGTCTTGCTGCCCAAAAGAGCGATGTAGCATCTTTGATGCGTTTAGCGATGTGGGTACAAGACTGCGACAGCACTATCAAGCGGTTTTGCTATCCGTATGAACGATGTAGCATTTTTAATGCGTTTAGTGAATACGGATACAAAACTGCACACTGCACATCTTCGTTGCATTTTTATTTACACTTCTTTGGCTTTTTGTGATAGCTGATACAGCTTATTCATGGCATCTATAGCTGTCATAGTTGTTACATCAAGCTTCTTCAGCTCGTCAAGTATTTCCTTACCTGCAACATCCTCAAATCCCATCTGATCGCTTAGGGAATGTTGCTTTTGTGATGTTTCTTTCTTATAGAGCATTGACTCATCATTATCGGTAATGCCCTTTAGTATTTCCTTAGCACGCTTTATCACAGCATTTGGAACACCAGCAAGTGCCGCAACCTCAATACCGTAACTCTCATCCGCACCGCCCGGTACAATACGACGCAGAAAATTAATATTGTCGCCGTCTTTATTTACGGCTATGCGATAATTTTTCACGCCGTCGAGTCTGTCCTCAAGCTCGGTCAGTTCATGATAATGCGTTGCAAACATTGTCTTTGCGCCTATTGTGCGTTTATTATTTATATGTTCTGCAACCGCCCACGCAATCGACAGACCATCATAAGTGCTTGTACCTCTGCCGATTTCGTCAAGTATTATAAGTGAATTTTTTGTTGCATTTTTCAGTATATTGCTGACCTCGCTCATTTCAAGCATAAATGTACTCTGTCCCGACGCAATATCATCACTCGCTCCCACACGTGTAAATATCCTGTCAACAACGCCTATCCTTGCCGACTTTGCAGGAACAAAGCTTCCTATCTGTGCCATAAGCGTTATAACAGCAGTTTGACGCATATATGTAGACTTACCCGCCATATTCGGACCTGTTATAATTAACATTCTCGATTTTTCAGTGTCAAGATACGTATCATTGGGAACAAATATGTTTTCACGTGAGAGCATTTCCACTACAGGATGTCTTCCGTCTTTTATGTCTATAATACCGTCACTTGTCATCTCGGGCATTACGTAGTTATTTTTGTATGCTACAGTCGCAAGAGAACATAATACGTCCGTTACTGCTATAATTTCCGCAACACGTTTCATTCTCTCTATAGCATTTGATACCTTATCTCTTACCTCGTTATACAGCTCTATTTCAAGTGCTGTAAGACGTTCTGACGCACCTAAAATTGTATTTTCAATCTCTTTTAGTTCGGGGGTAATATAGCGTTCAGCATTTGCAAGAGTCTGTTTACGTATATATTCCTCAGGCACGCTGTCCTTGTATGAATTAGTTACTTCAAGATAATAGCCAAAAACTCTGTTATAGCCGTGACGAAGCTTTGGTATTCCTGTTTTCTCACGTTCACGCTCCACCAGATCGTCAAGCCACTTTTTACCGTTATCACGTGCATCACGAAGCTTGTCAACCTCCTCGTTGTAGCCAGTCTTTATCATACCGCCTTCACGAATAAGCGATGACGCTTTTTTCTCATCTATTGCATCGTCAATGATTTTATATACATCATCAAGTATGTCAAAGCGTTTTTTCATATCCACAAACATAGCGGATTTCAGTTCTGACAGGTTATACTCAAGTGACGGTAACTGCTTTAATGTGTTTTTGAGCGATATTAAATCCTTTGGTGTAACCGTTTTTAAAGCAATACGGCTTATAATTCTTGATATGTCGTACGTATGTGAAAGAATTTCCGAAATATCATCACGCAGCATTGCGTTATTTACAAGCTCACCCACAGCATGGAGACGTTTGTTAATATCAATGGAATTGACAAGCGGACGTTCTATCCAACGTCTCAGCTTACGTCTGCCCATAGCCGTTTTTGTTCTGTCCAATACCCAGAAGATAGATCCACGCTTTAACTTGTCACGCATTGTTTCGGAGATTTCAAGATTGCGGCGTGTTGCGTAATCAAGCTCCATATAACTTTGTGTTTCGTAAACATTGAGTTTATTTATATAATCTATATCCATTTTGCGGGCATATTTTATATATGCAAGCACCGCCGCCGTTGCCCTGACTGCACAAGGCTTGTCCGCAAGCTTTAACTCCTCGAGGCTTTTACCAAACTGCGACTCCGTAACGCCCTCTGCATCATCGCAGAATATCACATCACGATATTCGCATTTGACTGAAAATGTATTTTCTATCCGCTCCGCCAATTTCTTATCAAAGGCGTTATTTACAATTATTTCCTTTGGCATATAGCTTGAAAGCTCGTCTATTATTTGTAAGTCATTTTCAATTGATGTTGCCTGCACCTCACCTGTTGAAATATCCGCCGCAACAAGTCCCGTTGATTGGGGCGATTGATACATTACTACCAAGTAGTTATTTGAGCCCTCCTCTAATAGGTTTTCGCTTACGGTCGTGCCTGGGGTAATAACACGTATAACCTCACGCTCAACCATACCCTTTGACGTTTTCGGATCAGTTATCTGTTCACAGATTGCCACCTTATAGCCTGATGAAATAAGCTTCCTTATATACGTATCGGCACTGTGAAACGGTACACCGCACATAGGCGCACGCTCATCCATTCCGCAGTCACGTCCCGTCAGGGCAAGCTCAAGCTCTCGTGAGGCGATTACAGCATCTTCAAAAAACATCTCGTAAAAATCGCCGAGACGGTAAAAAACTATACAATCTTCGTATTCTTGTTTTACTTTTATATAATGCCCCATCATCGGCGATAGTTTTCCTGCCATAATGACCTCCTCTTAGTCCTTATTGTCAGTGACAGCCGCCGCACGTACTGCAGTCATGAGTACAGTCGCCTGTCTGACCTGTGATATAAAAATTAATTATCGAATTTACCTGATTTACTACTGCATCAAACTTTGCCTTCGCATCTACGTACTCACGCACAAGAGGTGCTTTTTCGCAAAGCTCCTCAAATGCCTTGTTGTTTGCCTCTATTGCATCTTCACGTGAGATTTTTCCGTTCTGCATATCACGGGCAAGATTTAAGCGGTTCATATTAAATTCCTTCATATACTCCTGCGTAGCCTCATCAGATGCCTGACGTGCTTCTGCCTCCTTATATGCTTTCATTTCATCACAGTTCTGGATCATCTCGCCCAGTTCTCTTGTCTTTTCAAAAATTGTCATTTTAATCCTCCATTCCGCCGCACAGCGACACAAATATTACGTGAAACAGAAGCAAGCAGATTGCCACCTGCGCCAACGCTGACATATGCGTATACTTCAAGTTGGCAAGGGTGGTGAGATGCGCTGCTTATCTTTCACGTACCTCTATTATATTAATTTTCCCTCCAAACTCCATTGCTTGGGGTTTGTTATTTTAACCTTTACATACTTGCCCATAAGATAAGCATCGCCTGTAAAGTTTACTATCTTACCGCCGTCGGTTCTTCCCGAAAGCATTGTGTTGTCGGTCTTACTTACGCCGTCTACAAGCACTTCTTCTATTCTGTCCTTATACTCAAGATTTTTTTCAAGACATATCTGATTTTGCACCTCAAGCATCTCGTCAAAGTTCTTGTGTATCTCCTCCTCACTTAATGCAAAATCAAGCTTTGCGGCAGGCGTACCCTCACGCTTTGAATATATAAAGGAGAATATATTGTCATATCTTACATACTTTAAAACTTCAAGTGTCTCCTTAAAATCTTCTGTAGTCTCGGTTGGAAATCCCACGATAATGTCTGTTGTAAGAGTTATATTTGGTATTTCCTTTTTGACCTTATCTACTATTGCAAGATACTCCGCCTTTGTGTAGTGTCGGTTCATTTCCTTTAAAACCTTGTCCGAGCCTGACTGAATGGGCAAGTGCAGTTGTTTACATATCTTGTCGCAGTCACGCATTGTATATATAAGCTTATCGCTTATATCCCTAGGGTGTGATGTCATAAACCTGATACGCTTTACGCCCTCAATATCATTTACCATTTTTAGTAAATCCGCAAAATCTACTTCAATATCAAGGTCCTTGCCGTAGGAATTTACATTCTGCCCTAATAGTGAAATCTCTGTTGTCCCGCCCTTAACAAGCTCTTTCACCTCGTTTATAATGTCCTCAGGCTTACGGCTTCTCTCACGTCCTCGTACGTAGGGTACTATACAGTAGGTGCAGAAATTGTTACATCCATACATAACCGATACCCACGCCTTTTCCTCCTTGTCACGAAGGATAGGTATATCCTCGGATATTGCACCATCAGAATTGGTTATATCCACAACCGTTTTTTTATCCTTAATGGTCTTATATAAAAGCTCAGGCATACGATACAGAGCATGTGTGCCGAAAATCAAATCAACGTGGTTATGTACCTTTTTGATTTTCTCACATATATGTTCCTGCTGTACCATACATCCGCACACACCTACAATCATATCGGGGTGTGTCTCCTTTATATGCTTTAGTATGCCAAGTCTGCCGAACACTCGCTGTTCTGCGTTTTCACGTACTGCACAGGTGTTGTAAATTACAAGGTCTGCATTTTTTGCATCGTCTGTGAACTCAAACCCTGCCTTAGACAACATTCCTCGTATACGCTCGGTATCGTTTACGTTTTGCTGACAGCCATACGTCTCGGTATGGGCAAGACGTGTATGGCCGTTTCGTGCGGCAAAACGCATATTATCCTCTTTTAGCTTAGCAATGAACTTTTCTGATTCTGCCCATTGCTCTTTCGTTATTATAGTAGTTGCCATAAATACATACAATCTCCATATTATAATATCATATTATAGTATACCATTTTTTTTTTAGAATTTCAAGTATTGCAGAAGTTTTTCTTTAAAAATAATTGTATTATTTGCTAAATCGTGGTATACTGTACTTATGTAAGAGCACTTATAATATGAGGTGAAAACTATGAAAGCAAAAACATTTGTAAAAGGTGCTACCATCATCGGCGGTGCTTTGCTTGTAGCAAAGGGGCTTGATGACAGGCTCGAAACAACGCATTACACAATAACATCAGATAAAATTCCGAAAGCATTTGACGGATTTCGTATAGTACAGATTTCCGATTTCCATTCGGCGGCAGTTCCGGGGCTTATTTCGGAAATAAAGACTGAAACTCCAAATATTATTGTGTCTACAGGCGACCTTGTGCATGACCGTGGCACGTATGAGCCGGGTATAATGCTCACAAGACGGCTTATGGATATTGCTCCCGTCTATTGCGTAACAGGCAATCACGATTTAAAACGCAATGATTACAGAGATTTTCAGGCTGATTTAGATAATACAGGTGCAATAACACTGCATGACAGCTCCGTTACAATTGAAAGAAACGGTGCTTTTATCACTCTTAGCGGAATAGAGGACCCATTTTCCGAGGACGGCAGTACAATAGTAAGAAAAATCAAAAATTCAATCAGCAGAATTAACGATACGGCCAATTACCACATTGTGCTTTTCCACAGGGCAAACCACATGGATTTACTAAAACATTCAGGTTTTGATTTAGTCCTTTCGGGGCACATGCACGGCGGACAATTCAGATTTCCAAACGGACGCGGTATCTGTTCTCCGAAATCTTCATGGGGTTCAGGCTCATCACTTCTGTTTCCGAAATATTTTGCAGGTCATTACCGCTATGGCAATATGGATATGATAGTAAACCGAGGACTCGGCAATCCTATGGTAATACCTCGTCTGTTTAACAGACCGGAAATCACCGTTGTAATACTTCACTCTTCCGAATGATATTTTTAGTCTATTAAATGCTTTTTAATACTGTGGGGTGCGAAAAGCACCCCCTTTTTTTCATAAAAACATTGACAAAGGGCACAAAATAATGTATAATGCATATAATATAGATAGGTTTAGTATGGTTATGTCTCCCGTAAGCGTTTGATATAAATTGTTATTGTACAAGCAGCTTATAAGGAGTATAAAATTTTCTATGAAGGAAGGGTTATGTAATGAGTAAAGAAATTTTGGCTATGAGAAGCTGTGGGAATATATATGAAAGTATCTGAAAAAACAGTAAGCCTATTGGTAAATAACCATAATTTATCTGATGCCGAACTAAAGGCTCTGCTTGAAACCTCGGATTTTGACGCTTTGTTATTCTCACACGCTGACAAAATCCGAAGACAGATTTATGGTGATGAGGTTTATATTCGAGGCTTGATTGAATTTACAAACTACTGTAGGAACAACTGCTATTATTGCGGTATACGGAGCGGCAATCATAATGCCATCAGATATCGTCTTAATAAAGATGAAATAATTTCCTGCTGTCGTGAGGGTTACTCTCTCGGTTTTCGCACCTTCGTTCTGCAGGGAGGAGAAGATCCGTTCTTTAGTGATAAACTGATTTGTGAAATTGTTTCTGAAATCCGAGAAGAGTTCCCTGACTGTGCTATAACTCTGTCAATTGGAGAAAAATCGAAA
>JAQXXM010000026.1 GCA_029226065.1 Clostridiales bacterium | reverse complement strand
GCTGTCATTATTTTGCTCCTTTATGGAAAAAGTATACATATTTATATGAAAAAACTCATAAAATTTATTTATGCTCAAAAAAATTTAAAAATGTTTCACGTGAAACATTTACAAATGAAAATTTTGTGGTATAATATATATGTATATAACATACGAGAGGAATACAATCAAATGGGAAAAGTAATTGCAGTAACAAACCAAAAAGGCGGCGTAGGAAAAACAACAACCTCCGTCAACCTTGCTGCGTGCCTTGCTTATGAAGGCAAAAAAACTCTTATAATCGACTGCGATCCCCAGTGCAACGCAACAAGCGGTTTAGGATATGACAGACAGGATTATACGCTTTCTGTGTATGACTGTCTTATTAATCCGCAAAAAACGGCTGATGCAATAATAAAAACGAAATATTCAAATCTATATATACTTCCCTCATCGTCAGACCTTTCCGCCGCAGAAATAGAGCTTGCTTTTGAGGACAAGCGTGAGGGATTTTTAAAACGTGTCACAAACAGCGTCAAGTCTGACTTTGACTTTATCATTATTGATGCACCGCCTGCACTGGGAATGATTACGATAAACGTCATGACGGCGTGCGACAGTATACTAATACCCATACAGTGCGAATATTACGCACTTGAAGGCTTGTCACAGCTTATCGGCACTGTTCGCAAGATAAAAAAGACATACAATAACAAAATAGAAATCGAGGGTGTATTAGGCACTATGTATGATGGCAGAACAAACCTGTCAATACAGGTTCTTGACGAGGTAAAGAAATACTTTCCCGACCTTGTGTACAAGTCTATTATCCCCCGTAACGTCAAGCTTTCCGAAGCACCAAGCTTTGGCGAGCCGATTATACGATATGACCGCGCCTCAAAGGGTGCTGATGCATACGTTGCGTTAGCAAAGGAAGTTATCCGTGCTAATGAGTAACTAAGAAAGGAGACAAAAATGGCAAAAGCAAAATTAGGCAGAGGCCTTGGCTCTCTCTTTGACGAGCCGATTATCGCCGCAAATGACGATGTTGTACAACAGCTGCGTATCACACTCGTCGAGCCGAACAAAAATCAGCCTCGTCGGAGCTTTGATGATGACAAAATAGAGGAGCTTTCCCAATCCATAAAAGAGCATGGTGTTATTCAGCCAATAATCGTAGTCAAGAATGACGACCGCTACAAAATAGTCGCAGGAGAAAGACGTTGGCGTGCCGCCAAAAAGGCAGGTTTAAAGGAAATACCGGCTGTTATCAGGAATTATTCCGAATTTGAGATTTCTCAAATTGCCCTGATTGAAAACCTACAGCGTGAAAACCTCAACCCTATTGAAGAGGCAATGGGCTACCAGATGCTTATGAATAAATACAATATGACACAGGAGGCAGTAAGCGACACTATCGGTAAATCACGAAGTGCCATTGCAAACTCAATCCGTCTCCTCTCCCTTGACGAACCAATCCGAGAACGGCTGATTTCGGGCGACATTTCAAGCGGTCACGCACGTGCGCTTTTATCGGTAGAGTCTGAAAGTGCAAGACTTGCACTGTTAGACACAATTATTGAGCAAAATCTTAACGTTCGTCAGACCGAGGCACTTGCAAAAAAGCTCCAAAAGCCCAAGTATGACATCAAAACACCGCCTCAATGCGAGGAACTGCGTGTTCAGCTTGCAAATCTTGAGGACAGCCTCTCATCATATTTAGGTACTAAGGTACGCCTGCTCCATAATAAGAAAAAAGGCAAAATCGAGATTGAATACTACGGTGATGACGATTTGGAGCGAATTATGTCATTAATCGGAAAAATGTAGGAAAGGAGCGAATATTGTGAACGAAACTATACTTATTGCGGTAATCGCAATCCTTGCAGTGTTTGTTATTGCATCTCTTATAATCGGCGTAACAAACGTGTCAAAAATCAATTCAATTCTTGACTACTCCGAGGACGGCGACCTTGTAACAAACCTTGAACGATACTATAACAGCATCCGTGACTTGCAGAAAAAGCTCAATATGAGCCAGAGCGGTGCAATTATCGACCGTATAGCATCATCGGAGCGTAAGACAAACGAGTCACTGTCAAAAACAGGCATTGTTCACTTTGACGCATTTGATGACGTGCATGGCAAGCAAAGCTTCGCTGCCGCCGTTCTTAATCAGCACAACACAGGCTTTGTCCTGACATCGCTTTACGGCAACAACTCATCAAACGTCTATATACGTGAAATAAAAGAGGGCAAATGCTCCATTCCTCTGCTTGAGGAGGAGCAGGAAGCAGTTGACACAGCAATGTCAAAAGACATTCCAAAGTCCGAATGATGTCCGAAAGGAGTTTTCTACAGATAATGAGTACAAATAATCCAAAGAAAGAAAATAAATCAATGTATCTGTACACTGCGCTTATATTCGTAGTCGCACTGATACTGATAATCTTAGCGTTTTTCTCGCAGACAAACATCTCACGGCTTGGTAAACGTGCCGACGAATTTGCAACAGCACCGCCCGAGGTTACAAATACGTCATCTCCGCAGTCGGACGAGCTTGCAAAGCTTGCAAATATGGCATCGGAGCTTGACCGTGAAAACACAGCACTTAAAGCAGAAAAGGAGATTTCCGACAAGCTTTTTGCCGCTAACTCCTACGTCAAAAATGTACAGCTTGCAGAAGCCGAAGCAGTTATAGCAGAGATTGACGAAACAACGTTGTCAGACGACCAAAAAATATTATTAGAAGATTTAAAAACAAAAATAAACGAAGGAAAGGAACAGTAAAATGTTAGACATTAAAATTTTAAGAAACGAACCCGAGCGTATCAGAGAGGCGCTCAAGAACAGAAACAACGACCTTGACATTACGCCCGCAATCGAGCTTGACCTTGCACGTCGTGAGCTTTTGACAGACGTTGAGAAGAAGAAGGCTCAGCAGAACGAGATTTCAAAGAAAATCCCGCAGATGAAAAAAGCAGGCGAGGACACCTCGACAATATTTGCCGAAATGAAAGAGCTTTCAAACGAGATAAAAGCTGATGATGATAAGGTCCGTGAAATTGACGCAAAACTGCGTGACTATATGCTCCGTATCCCCAACATTCCCTGTGCTGACTGCCCCGTAGGCAACGATGATTCCGATAACCTCGAAATCCGCAGAAACGGCACTCCACGTGAGTTCACGTTTGAACCGAAAGCACATTGGGATATAGGCACAGACCTTGATATTCTTGACTTTGAACGTGGTACAAAAATTGCAGGTACACGCTTTACGGTATATAAAGGTCTTGGTGCAAGACTTGAACGTGCGGTTATACAGTATTTCTTAAATACCCACACAGACCGTGGCTATACAGAGATATTCCCGCCCTATATGGTAAACCGTGCATCAATGACAGGCACAGGTCAGCTCCCGAAATTCGAGGAGGACGCATTCAAGGTAGAAAACAACGGTTTCTTCCTCATTCCTACGGCGGAAGTACCTGTTACAAACCTTCACCGCGACGAGATACTAAACGGTGACGATTTACCGATTAAATACTGTGCATATTCAGCATGCTTCAGAGCAGAGGCAGGCAGTGCAGGACGTGACACACGTGGTATTATAAGACAGCACCAGTTCAACAAGGTTGAAATGGTTAAGTTCTCCAAGCCCGAAAACAGCTACGAGGAGCTTGAAAAGCTTACAAACGATGCAGAGGTATTGTTACAGGGGCTCGGTATTCCGTATCGTGTTGTATGTCTCTCAACGGGTGACTTAGGATTCTCATCAGCAAAAACGTATGATGTTGAGGTATGGATGCCCTCATATAACCGTTACGTTGAGATTTCCTCATGCTCAAACTTTGAGGATTATCAGGCACGCCGTGCAAATATCAGATATAAAGAAACGCCAAAGGACAAGGCACAGTTTGTCCATACCCTTAACGGCTCAGGTCTTGCAGTAGGCAGAACGGTTGCCGCAATCCTCGAAAACTTCCAGAACGAGGACGGAACTGTAACTATCCCCGATGTACTTGTTCCGTATATGGGTACTGATATCATCAAGAAAAAATAATGCGGATTACCGCAAAGGAGAAATAATATGGCAAAATTATGGGGTGGACGTTTCAGAAAGTCCACTGATAAAAAGGTTGACGATTTCAACTCGTCAATCCGATTTGATAAAAGAATGTATAAACAGGATATAAAAGGCTCGATTGCACACGCTACAATGCTTGGCAAACAGGGTATTATCCCACAGGCTGATGCCGATAAAATAGTAAGCGAGCTCGAAAATATCCTGTCCGATATTGAGGCAGGCAAGGTAGAGTTTCTGATAGATGCCGAGGATATTCACATGAATATAGAAAAGCTTTTGACCGACAGAATTGGTGATGCGGGCAAACGTCTGCATACAGGCAGAAGCAGAAACGACCAGGTTGCACTTGACGTGCGTATGTACCTTATGGACGAAACTGACGAGATTTTGGAAATGCTCGTTCACACCATGCAGGTGTTTACAGACCTTGCAAAGGAGAATACCGACACCATTATGCCCGGATATACACATCTTCAAAAGGCACAGCCCATCACCTTTGCGCATCACGCAATGGCGTACTATGAGATGTTCAAACGTGACTACCAAAGGCTTTGCGACTGCAAGGAGCGTACAAACGTTATGCCCTTAGGCTCGGGTGCATTAGCAGGCACTACATATCCGCTTGACCGTGAGCTTGTCCGTGATATGCTGGGCTTTAGCGAGATTACAATGAACTCGCTTGACGGCGTATCTGACAGAGATTTTGTTTTAGAGCTTGCAAGCTGTCTGTCAATTATAATGATGCATACGAGCAGATTTTCCGAGGAGCTTATTTTGTGGTCGTCAAACGAGTTCTCGTTTGTGGAAATGGACGATGCATTTTCGACAGGCTCGTCAATTATGCCGCAGAAGAAGAACCCTGACGTTGCAGAGCTTATCCGTGGTAAGGCTGGCCGTGTTTACGGCAACCTGATGGGACTTTTAACAATGATGAAAGGTATACCACTTGCGTATAACAAGGATATGCAGGAGGACAAAGAGCAGATTTTTGACAGTATTGACACTGTTAAGCTGTGTCTGCCTGTGTTCTGCGATATGATAAGCACAATGAAAATTAATAAAAATAATATGTACGAGGGTGCTAAAGGCGGCTTTACAAACGCTACCGATGCGGCGGACTACCTTGTGAAAAAAGGCTTGCCGTTCCGTGATGCACACTCGGTTATCGGTAATATGGTGTTTTATTGCATAGAGCATAACAAGGCAATAGAAGATTTGACAATGGAGGAAATGCAGTCGTTCTCCGACATAATCGAGGACGATATATACGATGCAGTTTCAATGGAAACTTGCGTAAATGACCGCAACGTTATAGGCGGTCCTGCAAAAGAAATGACTGAAAAGGCAATCAAAAAGGCAGAAGCGTTTATAAACGAATGTAAGGAGTAATAACCTATGATTACAAGCCGTGATGATGATATAAAAATAGGCGTATCCGCCAGACACGTGCATCTGTCAAGAGAGGATTTAGACGTGCTTTTCGGCGAGGGCTACGAGCTAAAGAAAAAGAAAATCCTTATGGGCGGTCAGTTTGCCGCAGAGGAGTGCGTAACAATAGTAAGCCCCAATCTGCGTTCTATAGAAAACGTGCGTGTTTTAGGACCGCTCCGTTCCAAAAGCCAGATTGAAATATCAAAAACCGACACTTTCAAGCTGAAAATAAACCCGCCCGTTCGTCCGTCGGGTGACCTTGAAGGCTCTGCGCCAATGGCAATTGTCGGTCCGAAAGGAACGGTGTTCCATGACGAGGTGTGCATTATTGCCAACCGCCATATCCATCTGCCTACATATCTTGCTCATAAATACGGCTTGCGTGACAACGATATGGTGGACGTTGAAGTAAAGACAGGTAAACCCACAAAGTTTTTTAACGTGCAGGTGCGTGTCCATGACAGCTTTACACCCGAAATGCACATCGACACGGACGATGCGAATGCCTGTGCATTGCAGACAGGCGATGTGATTAAAATAATATCTAAATAAATCGGAGACCTATTTATGGTTGAGAAAAATAAACATTATAATATAGAAATAACCGATGTCACCTCTGACGGCAACGGTGTAGGCAAAATAGACGGCTTTACCGTATTTGTACCGCTTACCGTAACAGGTGACACTGCGGAAATAGTAGTTATAAAAGTTCTTTCCCATTACGCCGTAGGGCGTATGCTTAATCTTATAACCCCGTCACCTATGCGCCAAGAGCCGCAATGCAACGTGTATAAGCGTTGCGGCGGCTGTCATTTGCAGCATATCAAATACAAATCACAGCTTGATATAAAGCGTGGCTTTATAGAGTCGGCAATGGAACGCATAGGCGGTTTTGACGACTTTAGAGTAGATGAAATGCTGGGTATGGATAACCCTGTAAGATACCGCAACAAATGCATTTTCCCTATCGGTGCCGACAAAAACGGCGACACCATAAGCGGATTTTATGCACGCCGTTCCCATGAAATAATACCAATCAATGACTGTCAATCCACAATCCGAGAGAGCGGAGCTATTGTCCGTGCTGTTAAAGAGTATATGAAAGCTACAGGCGTAACCCCCTATGATGAGGCAACCCACACAGGGCTTGTAAGACGTGTGTTTATTCGTGATGCACGCTCAAACGGCGAGATTATGGTGGTGGTATCCGTAAACGGCAAAAGCCTGCCCGATACTGATGCATTAATCAGCCGGTTTTTGGCGGTGTCAGACAAAATAGTGTCTGTATATATAAATATTAACGAAAAACGCACAAATACAGTCCTTGGTGAGAAAAATAAGCTTATTTACGGAAAAAGCTATATAGAGGACACCCTGTGCGGAATAAAATTTAAGATTTCACCGCACAGCTTTTACCAGATAAACCCCTATATGACAGAAACGCTCTACCGCCGTGCCCTTGATTACGCCGATATTTCAAGTTCCGATACCGTCCTTGACGTGTATTGCGGAATAGGCACGATTTCACTTGCCGCATCAAAAGCGGCAAAGAAGGTAGTGGGAATTGAGATAGTACCGCAGGCTGTAAAAGATGCAAAGGAGAACGCAGAAAACAACGGAATAAACAATGCGGAATTTTACGCCGAAAGTGCCGAAACTGCCGTACCAAAGCTGATAGAACAAGGAATGAGACCTGATATTGTAATTCTTGACCCGCCCCGCAAGGGCAGTGACGAGTTAACGCTTAAATCAATCGTTGCCGCAAAGCCGAAACGGATAGTGTACGTGTCCTGCAATCCGTCCACCCTTGCACGTGATGCACGCTACCTTGCAGAGCACGGCTACTTCCCCACAAACTCCACCGGCGTCGATATGTTCCCCCACACCACCCACGTCGAGTGTGTAGTTTTGATGTCGCGTATATGTAGCGGTGAGTAAATTATCCATATACAATATATTGTGGATGGCGTGTTCTCAACGCAAAAAACAGCCTACTTATCATCAGGGATTGCAGATATTAAAAGTAGGCTATTAGTACTTGGATTTATATTATTAATCGTTGATTAGTGGCATATATGCAGTTAACCTAAAGAGGCCATTTTTATCATTTTGAATTTTGAAGTTTATAATTTCAATATCATGATAGGCCTCTTTTAGAATTAATGAAGAAAACGTACATATCGCTATGTATAGTTGATGTTCAGACAGCGCGGGGTATTTAAAATTATATACTCTTCTATATACCATATATTGACTATCCAAGTTTGAATTAAATATATCCCTTTTTGTAAGGTGAAAATCCAGGCTATTTTTATATGGTTCATTATTTACCCTTTCTGAATATTGCGTTAGTTT
>JAQXXM010000025.1 GCA_029226065.1 Clostridiales bacterium | reverse complement strand
CAGGTTGCTTTGGACATTAAGCGTTTGATGGAAATCGGATGTTACCGTGGTATCAGACACAGAAAGGGCCTTCCCGTAAGAGGACAGAACACAAAGAATAATGCAAGAACCCGCAAAGGTCCTAAAAAGACTATAGCAGGTAAAAAGAAATAATTAAGGAGGGACTCGTAAATGGCTAAAGTAGCAAAGAAAACTACACGAACACGCCGTCGTGATAGAAAGAACATTGAAAAGGGTGCAGCTCATATTCGCTCAACCTTTAACAATACAATAGTTACAATCACTGATACAGCCGGAAATGCAATTTCATGGGCAAGCGCAGGTGGTCTTGGCTTCAGAGGTTCAAGAAAGAGCACTCCGTTTGCTGCACAGACTGCTGCTGAAACAGCTGCAAAGGCTGCTAAGGAGCATGGTATGAAGACTGTAGAAGTATACGTAAAAGGACCGGGTGCAGGTCGTGAAGCCGCAATCAGAGCTTTAGAGGCAACAGGTCTTAGCGTTACAATGATTAAGGACGTAACTCCGATTCCTCACAACGGTTGCAGACCGCCGAAGAGAAGAAGAGTTTAATCAGTGAATTGTATAGGAGGTTAATAGCATGGCAAGAAATATGCAGCCTATCGTAAAAAGATGTAAGACTCTCGGCATCGAGCCGTCAGTAATGGGTTACGATAAGAGCACAAACAGAAATCCGAAGCAGTCAAGAAAGAAGCAGTCGGAATACGGTATTCAGCTTAATGAAAAGCAGAAAGTTAAGTTTATCTACGGAGTATTGGAGAAGCAGTTCAGAAAGTACTACGTAATGGCTACAAAGCAGTCAGGTATTACAGGTCAGAATCTTCTTCAGATTCTTGAATCAAGACTTGATAATGTAGTATTCAGACTTGGCCTTGCAAATACACGTAAGGAAGCACGTCAGCTCGTTAATCATGGACATATCCTTGTAAACGGCAGTAAAGTAGACATCCCGTCATACCTTGTAAAGGCAGGCGATGTTATAGCTATCAGAGAGAAGAGCAAGTCTTCTGCAAGAATCAAGGAAATCGTTGAAGCTAACGAGAAGAGAATAATTCCTAAGTGGCTAAGCATGGACAAGAACAAGCTTGAGGGCAGAGTGCTTCAGCTATCTGATAGAGAAGACATCGACTATGATGTTGAGGAACACCTTATTGTTGAGCTTTATTCAAAATAATAACACTAATGTGCAGGTTGATGAATATGTATCTGTATTCATCAATCGGCTCGGGTTATTATATGCGGCAATGAGCCGTGTATAAGACGTTACCCTCGGTAAGTGGAATAAATATATGTTATATTGGCATAAAAGCTATTTAAATTAAGAAGGAGGGTTCCGATATGATAGAAATGGAAAAGCCGAATATTGAGTGCACAGAACTAAGCGAGGACGGAATGTACGGTAAATTCACTGTAGGTCCGTTAGAGCGTGGTTACGGTACTACAATTGGCAACTCACTAAGAAGAATACTTCTTGCATCTCTTCCGGGTGCAGCATGTACATCTATAAAAATAGAAGGTGTACAGCACGAGTTTTCAACGGTACCGGGCGTTTTAGAGGACGTAACAGAGCTTATTCTTAATCTCAAGAAAATGGCTATAAAGCTTCACAGCGATGAAGTTAAAACTGTTTACATTGATGCAAAGGGTGCGCAGGAGATAACAGCCGGTGATATAAAGTGTGACAGTGATGTAGAAATTCTAAATCCTGATCTGCATATCGCTACGTTAAACTCAGACGCAAAACTTGAAGCAGAGATTACAATTTCAAAAGGCAGAGGATATGTGTCTGCTGAGAGAAATAAGGCGGAGCTTCAGCCGATTATAGGCGTTATACCGATGGATTCAATCTATACGCCTGTAACTAAAGTAAATTATACTGTAGACAATGTTCGTGTCGGTCAGTTTGCAGACCGTGAAGAGCTGTCGGTAGAAGTATGGACAAACGGTACAATTAAGCCGGACAATGCTGTGTCGCTTGCGGCAAAGATAATGAACGAGTTACTATCGCTCTTCATTGACCTTTCAGAGGAAGCGAAGAACACAGACGTAATAGTAGAGAAGGAAGAGAACAAGAAGGAAAAGGTTCTTGAGATGACTATTGAGGAACTTGACCTTTCAGTTCGTTCTTATAACTGCTTGAAGCGTGCCGGAATAAACAATGTTGAGGATCTTGCAGCGAAGTCCGAAGAGGATATGATGAAGGTAAGAAACCTTGGCAGAAAGTCGCTTGAAGAAGTAATTAATAAATTAAATGGATTAGGTCTTTGCCTTAAGAAAGAAGAAGATTAAGGAGGTACGGTTATGCCGGGACAGAGAAAATTAGGAATGCCCACAGATCAGAGAAAAGCAATGCTTCGTAACCAGGTTACAAGCTTCTTAGAGAACGGAAAGATGACAACAACTCTTACACGTGCTAAGGAAACAAGAAGCATGGCAGAGAAGATGATAACTCTTGGCAAGAAGGGCACTCTTGCAGCACGCCGTCAGGCTTTGGCATATATCACAAAGGAGGACGTTGTTACAAAGTTATTCAGCGAAATTGCTCCTAAGTATGCTGATAGAAACGGTGGATACACAAGAATTTACAAGTTGGGTGAGCGTCGTGGTGACGCAGCTCAGATGGCAGTTCTTGAGTTAGTAGACTAATTAAAAAAATCGCAGTGCAAGCTGCGATTTTTTTGTGGGGAAATTCCTCAATTTGTATGAACTATATTTTCTTGGGGGTATTGTAAAGGATTTACACAATACTTCTTATTCCGTTTTTCCTAACTCGAATATACAAGCATCATACGGGTTAACTTCATCAGCACTTCCGTAGTGTACTTTTTTAATCTCCCATTTATCGTTCCATGTATATTTGAGGTTACACGGCTTGTCTGAATGGTTTATAAGTACCGCAATAAATCCGTTTTCCGTTCTGTGATATGTAACGGCTATGTTTTCGTTAAGTATAGTCATCGGACGCTTACTGATATATTCTCCAAAAAGCGTTTTGTATATTAAATGTACATTTCCGTCAAATGCGTTATGCGTATCAATCAAATTATCCTCTAACGGGAAATTAACAAAAATCACTCGTCCTTTCCCGTAGCGATTGACTGCGATTGAAGGATTGTTATTATTATCGTATGCAATAACCTCAGCACCGACCGACTTTAGTATAAAGGTTGTGTGCCTTTCAAACTCTATCTCCTCGCCGCTTATGTTAAGATGGCTTTTCTCGTCACATCTATATGAGTCCTCAACTCTAAGCCCCGTTAATTCCTCAAACTCCGCAAGACAGCCGCTGTTCATTGACATATATATGTCTGCTCCGTTATAAACACGGCGCTTCAGCTCATCAAAACGTTCTTTTTTCATAACGGTCATACTGTTTATTGACGGAAGAATATACAACTGTGACTTAGGTATATCATCATAATCAGTTCCGCATCCTCTTTCGCTGTCAGCGTACGCAAACGAGCAGTTTAAGCCCAATTTTCTAAGAAGAATATATGTCATATAAGCCACTCCCCATTGACGCTGATCGTTCGTTAAAACGCAAACCGCATCAACCTCTGCCTCGGTAAGCTCAAACTCCTTATTATCAAAAAATTCCGAAAACTTTTTCATCTCAAGCAATACAGGCTTTGGCGTATGGTCTTTATAAAGCATTCCCAATTCAAGCTCTACCATATTTTCTGAATACGGGAAAGATTTAAGCATTGTCTGGTCGTTTGCACACCACCACATTACACCTGAGCTGTTATTTGCCCACAGAGAGAACAGATTTAATCTGAAAAAAGCTGCTGCATTCTCATCGTTGCAGAACATTGGTCCCATTGTTCCTATTTCCTCTGCCATACATGGTTTCCCGCCTATTTCTGCATACAGCTTGGTCTGTGCAGTGGCGTGCATGGTTGTCCGCAACGAAAGAGTTTTATCAATACGTGTGTGTTCACACCAAAGAGGATATGGGTGTGTTGTAAGCATATCCGTAAGCATCCCCTGATCCTCTATACGCCATGTCTTGTTGCGTTCGACATCAAGACTGTGCATTCCTGACACTATCGGACGTGTGTTGTCCTCTGCCCTTATCGCATTTGCGATCATAGATGTCCAGTTCATAGCACTTATTCTGTCGGTGGGTGACATACAGTTACATTCGTTGCCCAAATCCCATGCCAAAATAACCTTGCTTGATTTAAATCTTGAAACAAAACCCTTTATGAAAATTTGCTGAAAATACTGTGCAAGCGGATCGTTTATAATATTGCTTTGATACAGCACAGGCGGTACAAACATTCTCCCGCTCATCCACCCGGTGATAAGACCTACTATGACCTTTATATTGTATTCCTCACATAAATCTAAAAATTCAGCAAACCTATCCATCATTGTATCATCAAGATAATACGGATTTGTCTTTGGTTTTTCACCCTCCATATAGTAATCGTAGAGAGACATACCGCCTCCATTCAACGGCATAACAGGCTGAAAATCACGCCAGTTAGGAAAAACCCTGATATGCTTTACTCCATATTCCGACAGAATACTTAGGTCCTTCTTTATTGCTGAAATGTTGAAAGTCCTCCACATATCAGTACCGGAATCCGATGCCCAATAATTACATCCCAATATAAACTCCATTTTAATCTCACCTTTCAAGTATAGTTTTATTAAATAGTATCATAATCATTTTTAAAAATAAATACACTATACTCCAATTTTATAATTTTCTACACTTTTTTTCGTTTCTTATTTACTTATTGCAAATTATATGATACAATTATTCAGCAGGCTGTGAAATCTTTTTAAAAAGTCATCACACTTGTAAGAATGTATAAGATATTTAATATCAGGGGAATTAATATGTTTTTTGAAAGTGAAAGGTTTAATATTTCTCAAATAGTGTCCATAGCTTACTATGAGCCCTCATGTGACAAGAAGGACATATATACCGGCTGTCTTCCGACATACGAACTGATGTTTTACACAAAGGGAGACACTTATCTCACATTTAACGGAAAGCGTATACACATGAGAGTCGGCGATATATTATATCTGCCCAAAGGTATTGTAAACGCTGATTATTACGTTGATATCACGGAAAAGTTTGCACTTTACAATGTGTATTTTGACACTGATGAGGAAATGCCGCAAGTGCCTATTCATATTTCTTCCGTACCTAATGAGGTGGGGAATGTTTATGAAAAATTATACAACGAATGGCTGGCGAAAAAGGATGGTTATTACTTTAAATCGGTACAGGATTTTTACCGAATATTGGAGATGATAAAAAAACACAGACGAAAATACAACACAAAGGCTAAGTTTAAATGTCTTGCGGAGGCAGAGGATTATATTTCCTGTCATTATTACAAAACTGATTTTAAATATGAAAAACTCCATGCACTGTCAGGAGTGTCATATTCATATTTTAATAAGCTTTTTAACGACAAATACGGTATGCCTCCAGTGAAATTTGTAACTCATCTAAAAATTAAGCGTGCCTGCGAGCTTCTGAAAAGCGGCACATTTACAGCAACTCAAGTTTCGGAAATGTGCGGGTTTGAAAACGTATACTATTTTTCCAATGTATTTACAAAAAATATGGGGATATCGCCCGGCAAATTCAAAAATCTATCTGCCGCACAAAGTAATGCACAATAAAGTTTTGTAATTTGTCGGACATAATCTTGTCGTGTCATAAGATGTTTTATTCAGGCATCTTATATATAACCTCGTCGACATTCTGTATACCGAGTGCTACACAAATACGTATAAATGAAGTTATAGGTAAGTCACCTGTGCCATTTTCAAACCTACTAATTGCATTTACCGACATACCAGACGTTTTAGATAGCTCTTCTCTTGACACATTATGTTCTTCTCTGATTTTCTGCATATAAGCGCCAAACTCAGCTTTAGACCTTTTCTCAAACTCCATTGTATTTACCCCTTTCACATAAAAAATGCGTCAGCCACAGCCGACGCATTGCAAAACGGGCCATGGACATTGTATAATTTGCAGTAAATACAATTAATCACCATATCAGCAACACGCATATAAAGGAAACCATAGCACCGTTATTGCCTAACGGTATTATGCTTCGTGTTACTAAATGGTATTCGGTATTAAATTGTATCTACTGCATTATAAATTATATCACACTTGATTTGGAATTTCAATACATTTTTTAAAGTAAATAAAAATTATTAAAGAATAGGGCAGAGCTGTTAAAAATACTTTAGATTGACACTGTTTAATTCGTATGATACAATAAAGACATTCAGTATACCAGACGCTGTTTAGTTAGCTCAGCTCCTGAATTTTTGCACTTAACATTTAACAGCACATAATGTCAGGATTTGTATATTATTTTTTGGTAAAATAGTATCATCGGAAGGAGGCAAGGAAATGGATTGGATTCGCAGTTTGCAGAAAGCTATTGATTATGTAGAGGAACATATTACCGAAAAGATTGATTATGAAGCTGTGGCAAAAGAAGCTTTATCGTCTGTGTTTCATTTTCAAAGAGTTTTTGGGATTATGTGCGGTATGACTCTCGGAGATTATATCCGTATGCGTAGATTAACGCTGGCGGCACAGGAGCTTATGGATACAGATGCAAAAATAATTGATATTGCTCTGAAATACGGTTATGATACCCCCGAAAGCTTTACACGTGCCTTTTCTAAATTTCACGGCTTTACTCCCAAAGAGGTGAGAAACGGTGCTGCAATCACAGCCTTTTCAAGACTTTCCGTAAAATTAATTTTATCAGGAGGTAATCTTATGAACTACAGAATTGAAAAGAAAGATGCATTCAAAGTAATATGCAAGAGAAAACAGGTAGAAAAACCCGGAAGCGATGTTGCCGCAAAGGATATACATGCATTTTGGGCTGAGTGCGGAAAAGACGGTTCAATGGATAAGATATGTAAGTATATCCCTAAAGACCCAACAATGAACGGACTTTTGGGAATATGTTTTACTGACAATATGTCAGATAATCATTTCCCTTACGGAATAGGCTTTGAGTATGAGGGACAGGACGTTGATCCAAATTTAGAAGTCATTGAAATTCCGGCACACACGTTTGCGGTTTTCACATGCAAGGGCAAAATGCCTGATGCTTTTGTTGAAACATATAAAAAAATCTGCACAGAGTTCTTTCCGCAAAGTGACAAATACGAATACGCTCACGGCGTAGAATTGGAGGTATATCCCTCTGACAAGATTGATGATCCAAACTATACCTGCGAAATATGGATAGCAGTGAATGAAAAGTAACATATCAATACGGGATGTAAAAAAACAGCACCGATCGTTTGACGGCAAATCTATCTATATCTAAATATAAATAGATTTAAAAAACACTGTTAAATTCGTTGTTTTTGAAAAAATCTGATTTTTTCAGATTTCTTTTTATTACACGCCGTCAAACTACGAACGAAAACCGAGCAGTAGGGACTATCCAATCAAACATCGCTTATGCTCGTTTCCTTGGAGTCCCCTTGCATAGGTGTCGTCCGCCAAATCAAAGATTTGGACTCCACCGCACCCTTGAGTACCCGCGTACACTGCGGGATAACCCTCATAGCCTTGCTATTCGGCGGTTTTCGTCCGTTCTG
>JAQXXM010000024.1 GCA_029226065.1 Clostridiales bacterium | reverse complement strand
TAAAGCGGAAAAGCAGTGTCACAAACAAGTGAGAAATCAGGAGCTTTATGTTTTTTTACATAGCTTGAAATATCCTCCATGCCCGATTCTTCATTTGCACCCGTAAAGCATACAAGTTGTGAATTAAATGGAATATCAAGTTCCTTTAACATTTTCATACAGTACAGAGAAATAATAATCGCTGATTTATCATCCAGAACACCTCTACCAAATAAGAATCCATCCTTTTCAATGGGAACAAAAGGTTTTGTTAAAACCCAGTCATTGCCCACAGGTACAACGTCGGCATGAGCAAAAAGTCCAAGACTTTTTGTCCCGTTGCCGTAATTTGATAGCAAATATCCACCTTCTCTGTCATACTCTGTTTCAAATCCGTTTTCTCTGTACAGTTTTTCAGTATATTCAAGCACATCGGCACAAGCTTTTCCAAACGGAGCACCTGGCGTTATTTCGCCTCTTACAGAAGGTATTCTGACAATTTCTTTCAAAACTTCTATAATTTCAACTTTATTTTTTAGAATATAATCGTGAATTTGTTTTTTATAATCTAACATTTGTGTGTTGTCCTTTCTATAATATCGTCCTGAATACTTTCTTTTAATTTAACAAAATAGTCAGAAAATCCGGTTACACGAACACGCAAATTTCCGTAGTTTTCAGGGGTTTCTTTTGCATTTATTAAATCTTCTTTCGATACATAGGTAAGCTGAAAATGAATACCGCCATTCTTAAAGTATGTTTCAAGCATATCTACAGTTTTTTCAAAATTGTCGTCGTTTTTTATCAGTTGTTCGTCAATGCTTATATTCGTAACTGTTGAACCGCAGGAAATTCCGTTAGGATCCAGATTTGCGATAGAGTTAAGCAGAGCAGTTAAACCATTTTTATCTCTGCCTTCACTTTGACCTATGCCAAATTTCAGCATATCTCCGTCAAATCGTCCGTCAGGAGTTGCTTTCGTCTTTTCGCCAAACCATTTATGATGCTCGTTATATCCGAGCAAATCGCCTATAAGCCACTGGTAACCAAACAAATTCTTTTTGCCGTCTAAAAATTCGTATAAGCTTTGGTAAAGCTTTTGTGCAACATAGTTTGAACGGTCGGTATCATTGCCGAAGAAATCGCCTTTTTTAAGAATTAAAGCACGTAGTTCTTCATATCCTTGCCAGTTAGCCTGAATTGCGTCAATCAGTTCTTTCATGGTGAGCATTTTCTCGTCAAACACAAACTGTTTTACCACTATAAGTGAATCAATTACATTGGTTATGCCGATACACATAGGTGATGCGATAACAACATCACCTGCACCCTGTGTCAGACTCTTTGCTTTTTCAATGCAGCCATTAAAGAAAATACTTGAAAGATAATTAATATCCTTTGCACGCTCACGGTTATATTTGTTATCATATTCGTAGGCTGTTTCAAGGTCTGATTTTAATTCACCAAAGAAAATATTGTAAAATTCCTCAAAAGTTTTTACATTTACAATCTCATCACTTTTTTTGTGAAAGACTGTTTCCATTGAGCGAGCAAAGTTAATTTTGGAATTGCTTCCGGTAATTGCCCCTAAAAATGCCGGCTCATTGCAACCAACAGTTGTATATCCGACTGATTTTTCAAACGGAAAACCGCAAATCTCTGTATAACACTTCATACGCTTTTCGTCATTTTGAAATGCAATTCGCTTGTGGGGATCCTTTCTTTCGTAATCAAGAACAAGGCGAAATACCTCCTTGGGTGTTTTATTAGTCCAACGAAGTGTAACCTGCGGAATCCAAGTAGGAAGCTCTGTAAGACTTTCCAAAATCAGTTCTGATAACTCATTAAACCCATCCTCGCCATTTGGAAGATACCCACCGATACAAAAATGGGATTCGCCGCCACGGGTAAAACAGACGCTTGTTACTTTTGTTGCCGCCTGAAGCATAAGGAATAACTCTTGCAGATATTCTTTCGCCTCATCTCTTGTCAATATTCCGTTTTTAATGTCGTTTTCGTAAAATGGCGTTAAGTATCTGTCTAAAGTGCCTACGCTGTCAGGGTCTGCCGAAAAACAAATATATATTGTTAAAACTGCTTCGTAAAATGAAGATGGCTTATTTTTGGGAACATTCAAAAGTGCCTTTGAAAGTAACTCCAGGTTTTTCTTGTGCTCAACATTGTTAACTGTTTTCGACAGTTCTAATGCTTTATACGAACATTTTTCCGCCCACTTTATTAAAGTATTTGCAACCTTTTTGAGTGCGTTTAAAAACTCGACTTGCTTTTGCTCGCTGTGTGTTTTCAAAGATCCATCAATTTCTTCAATTATTCCGCTTATTCCTTTTTCTAAAACCTTTTTATAATCAGCTGTTGCATGCTGCCATTCCATCGTTGAAAGATTGTCTATATTTTTTAAATAAAAATCTGACATAACTTTCTGTGTTGCCTCGTGCCCCATACGACGAAATGCATCGCCGACAACAGAACCGTCACAGTTGAAGAAGCCTGTCATTTTAGAGTGTTCAGTTAAAACAGGCTCTTGATTTAATATGAATTCACAAAGCCGTTTTGATTCCCTTTGTTGCTTTGAAAGAAACAAATCCTCCCGATCAAATTCAACAGCAACCGGATTTGCATACATTTTTCCTTCAAGGGTTAATTTTGTAAGTTCGGATATTCTTGTATTCATAAAACATCACCTTTCAATTTTAGAAGTTATTTTCATTATACATGTGATTATATATTTAGTAAATGGATAGAATATAAATTTTTGCACTTTTCGGTACTAAATGTATTGACAAAAGAATTCTTGTGTGTTATCGTTATATAGGGTGATAATATGAATCAGAATTTTATTATAACAGGAATCAATAGAGTTGTTCTTATCGGGAAAAACGAATATCCTAAAGGAAAGATAAGGTTTAACGGACATTTATTTAATAATGAGCTTATATACCATTTCAGCGGTAAATCCACAGTCCATTTTAACGGAAAGCTTCTGGATGTTGGAGAAAATACAATACGTTTTTTGCCTAAGGGCGAAAACAAAGAATACGTTGTTGAAAAAGAGGAACTCGGAGAATGTATAGATGTATGTTTCGATACTAATGTTCCTTTGTCGAATGAAGCGTTTACGACAAAGATTCGTGAAAATACAACCATTGGAAATTTGTTTAAAAAGATTTTTGCTATATGGGTTTCTAAAAGTGAAGGTTAT
>JAQXXM010000023.1 GCA_029226065.1 Clostridiales bacterium | reverse complement strand
TATCCTCTTTTTTTATTATGTAGCTCGTCCATTCCATTGCTTCTAAAGTTACATTCATAATCCGTGAATTTCAATATGTTTTGCCCTTGAAAATGATGGATAAATATGATACAATTCATACCGCAAATGGAAGTTTTTACTATTTGATACAGGAGAGGAAACATATGAATTTTGATATTTCAAAAGAAGCGTTGCTTGACGGTATGAACACCATGAACGCTTTTGGTACAAGGCTTACCGGCAGCAAGGGACACACGGATTTTATCAACTGGCTCAAAGCCGAAATCACAAAAATGGATATTCCCATTTACAGCGATCCGTTTTATTTCAAGCGTTGGGAAGAAAAGAGTTCGTCCATTGAAATTATTGACGGCGATGAAAGACTTGCTGTTCCTGTTTCTTCGGCTTATCCCTATTCGGGTCAAACCTCGGCTGACGGAATAACCGAGGAGCTTGTTTATGTTAACAGTATTGGCGATATTCCGAAAACAACGGGGAAAATTGCTGTTTTCAATATTAACAACATCAATTTCCTACCCAGCGAGATAGCATTTGATAAGCGTTCAAGCTACCCTGAAGATGTTGTGCTTGAAAAGAAGTACGAGGGACCTGTTATTACAAGCTTTGTTCAGTGTTTTCAAGGCATAGTCTCAAAGCTCACGAAGGCAAAGGCTGTAATTCTTATTTGGAAAGGCTTACATGATGATATGATAAAGGGGCAGTATCTCTCCTTCATTATGGGATACCAGAATATTCCTATGCTTTGGGTTACTCAGAGCGACGGAGAAAGAATAGTTGCTGCCTCAAGAAGCCACAAAAAGGCAAACCTTGTGCTTGAGGCAGAAACCGAAGAAAACGCATTTACCGAGAGCTTCTACTGTATTCTAAAGGGCAAAAATCAAAAGGAAAATGTTATTGTCAACACCCACACGGACGGCACAAACTGCGTTGAGGAAAACGGGCCCATTGCCCTTTTGGAGCTTATGAAAAGCATGAAAGGCCAAGAGCTTGAGAGAACTCATATTTTTGTTTTTACAACGGGACATTTCCGTTTGCCTCGCTTCAAGGATATCAGAACAGGCTCGTTCCAGTCTGCCTCTCGTTGGCTTGCTATGCACCGTGAGCTTTGGGACGGCAAAGGCGACCACTTGAAATGCGTTGCAAACCTGACTGTTGAGCATCTCGGCTGTAAGGAATGGCGCGATATTGACGGCGAATATAAATACACGGGCAAGCCTGAGGTTGAACTCGTTTATACAGGCAATAAGTTCGTTGATAAGCTCTATATCGACACGGTTAAAGAGAGAAAAAATGTGCGCACAATGACCCTCAGGGGACACAATGCGCTCCATTTCGGCGAGGGACAAAACTTCTTCACCATGGGTGTCCCCGAAATCAGCCTCGTTCCTGCTCCTTATTATCTCTGCGTCGTCAGCGACAGCCACGAAATGGAAAAATTTGATATTGACCTTATGACAGAGCAGACCGAAACCTTTGCAAAGCTTATCCAAAAAATCGAGCACATTTCTGCAAAACAGCTTGGCAGAAGCGATTTTTATTCCATTGTAAAGGCTAAGAGCGTTTCCGGCGGATACGATTTCAGCCTTAAAGGATTGATCGAAAAGATTTCAACAACTGTTGGCAAATAACCTCAGCGAATGATAACGAGTATTGATAATCTATAAGGCGTCAGCCGCCCCTATGCAAGGGCGGCTGATTCTTTTGAAAATTTTTGCTTTTTTGCTTTCGTTGACACTTTTATGGTATTATTATTTTATAATAATTTTGAGGAAATGATACATATGCGAATAATGTCTTTTAATATCCACTGTGCCGAAAAGTGGATAAATCTTAAAATAAATCGTTACAACACCCTATAAAAATTAAAAATTATATTGACCATATGTTAAAAAACCTGTATTATATTAAAAAAAGGGGGATATACATGAATTTTGTTTATAAAATACTTTCTATTCTAAATATAATTACGCTTTTCCTCGCTACGCTTTGTGGAAATTATCCGGGCTTCACGGCAACGGAGCTTGCTTACGAAACCGCATACGGCAACCCGATGAAGGGCTTTATGCCTTTCTACAGCGAGGACGGTGCCGATTCCTCCGTGCCATACAGCATGGAATGGCTCTATA
>JAQXXM010000022.1 GCA_029226065.1 Clostridiales bacterium | reverse complement strand
ATGCATATGCAACTCATAAATTTGAACTGTTATATGATAATGGCACAGTTACAGTTACAATGAAAGACAGCAACGGAACTGTCAAGGAGACAAAGTCGAAGACATACGATAGCGTATTTTCTTCAAACTATTTCGGTTGGGTGACTTCAGGTAGCTATGTAAGTTACATGGCAATGTATGACTTAAAGATAGAAGTGCCGTCAGATTACACAGAATATAAAACAACATATACAAAGAGCGAAACAACAAAAGAAGCTTTAGAGGCTGCAGGATGGGTAATGAAGGGTGATGATGTAACCGTTTCAGATACTGGTAATATTACGGTGCAAGCAGGTAATCCGAGAGCAGTATTTTATAATCAAGACCTTGGTACAGATTATATTGCAACAGGTTCATTTAGTAAATGGTATAATGGTAGAAATTTATACTTTAATGCTACTTTAAAAGCAGATCAAACATGGGTAGAAAAGGGATTTTATATTAAATCAGCTTTAGATGACAAAGCTGCAGAATTATATGTGATGGGAAATTCAACTCCGATTGCGACAGCCAAAAGTGGATTTGGTTATAGTGTAACTAATTTTAAACTCATATACAAGAATGGTAAGATAACAGTTATTAATAATGCTAATTCAACTGTTCTTTTTAATAATATAGACCTTTCTTCATATATCAAGGCAGATCCTGATTTAGCAAGTGGTGGTATAGGTGTTTATGGTGCTACAGAGAGTCAATACTTGGGATGGACTACATTCTCTGTTCAGCAGCCCGACACAGATAACACACTTTCAACACTTGTTACAAGCGTAGCTGGCGACAATACAGTAACATACTCAGTTAAGTCAAATAACAATGGTACAACAGCATTGGAAGGTGCAAAGGTTATCGTTGCAGCATATGAAGCAGGAGGCAGATTCCTTGGTGCAAAGATGACTGATTGCACTCATATGGGACAGACAACTGTTTCAGGTGAAATTCCAGTCACAGAGGGCAAAACTCCGGCAAAAGTTAAGGCTTTCTTCTTTGACGGACTTACAAATATCAAACCTCTTGCATCATCAATTTCAAAAACATTATAATCGAGGTGTACAATGATAGGTAAGCCAAAATCCTGTATCGCTCTTATATTGGCACTGCTATTTATACCGCTCGGTATGGTTGGCAGTGCAGCAGAGCAGAAATATGATAATTACACTCTTCTTACAGAGGAGGAAAAAGCAGAGGAAGCGGAGCCGACAGACGAATTATACAAGTATAATCTCATATATAAAAACGGTACCGCAGGTCGGCTTACCGTAAATCTGTATTATCTTGACCGTTTAGAGGATACAGTTCCCATAAACAGCGGTAAACTCAATATAATACAGAGTGAAGGCAACACCGCAGGGCAGATATCACTTTCGCGTGATGGTACTCAACTGAGAAGTTATACGATAGATGATAATTTGTCGGGCTTTCTCGCAATTCAGAATTACAAGCTCTTTATCACGCCCGATTCAAAGGGTGGAGCATCAATTTTGCTTGCAGACGAAAGTGAAATAAACGACATATCAAAATCCAATGAAACGACAGTAGATGCACAAAAGTATGCAGTCGTCTCAAATGTTACGGTAACTACCGACCTGACCTTTACAAAGGGTGCAAGTGCATTGTATTATCTTCAGGTAGAGGAGGCGGGGTATTATTTATTCACCGCCGTCAAATCTGTTTCGAACTTAGCATATCTTGATGTCCTTGTAAACGGAGATAAGGCAGAATATGATGTAAATGCATCACAGGCTGTCATATGGCTTGAGAAGGGTATGAACACCTTTGAGCTTAAGTGCACACGTGGAAGTTCCGCAATAAGTGCCATTAAGTTCAAACCGTTCTACTGCAGTTACAGTTTCGACAGTACGGCTAACTTTGTGTATGTCAGCGGAAACACTGTACCGGGTGCTGATGTCAGTATGGTATTAGCATCGGGCGATGGTGAAATAGCAGTTGAGGATATAGCAAATATCGTTCAGGTTACGGCAGATGAAAACGGTGAATATAGCGGGGAATTTGTATTCACTGACATTCTGTCGGATAAACGGCTTGTCGTTAATGCAGGCGGAACACGATATGAAATTGATGCTCCTGTAATTTACGAAAGCGGTGAAAATGCTTCTGCACGCTTATCAGCCGTAAGGCAGGGTAATGCGGTAAAGACCACTGCTGAATTAAATAATACATTCAGAGGTAACAACGAAGAATGGCATATCATAGTGGCGTTTTACGACAGTAATAATCGTCTTATAAGCGTGGACACTTCGGGGAATTTCGCCGAAATATTCGAGACAGATATTCCCGAAGGTGCTCAATATGCAAATTCTTTCCTCTGGAAAAGCTTAAATAATTCTACTCCGCTTGCTACGGAGATACAAACAAGTACGGTTAATGAATAACCCATACGGGTTATCGGAAACCGCAACATTATGCAATACAGAAAGGAACATATATTATGAAAAAAATACTATCAGTTGCACTTTCGGCTGTTATGCTGACAGGTTTGATTTCAGGCTGTGGCGGAAATGAGACAGCAAATAAAGACGGCGTAACAACTGTTGAAATTTGGTCGGGCGATATCAGTGCTAAACAGTGCTGGATGGAGCTTGCGGACGAATTCAATAATGGCGAAGGTAAAGAGAAGGGTATAGAAGTTGAATTTAAGTTCTCTTCTAACCACGGTGACGAAGTTGACGTTGCTACACAGAACGACCAGTTGCCCGATATGGTTGCTCCTTCATTCTTGCAGATCGCTCAGATGGTAAAGTCAGGCGATATCGTCGCTCTTGAGGATATTGAAGGACTTAAGGATTATGTGGCAAATTACAAGACTGAAAAGATTGAGGATCAGAACACATACAACGGTAAAGTTTATTCACTGACTACTACAACAATGACTGCTGGTCTTATATACAACAAGGATTTGTTTAAAGAGGCAGGGATAGTCGATGAGAACGGCGAGGCTAAGCCACCCGCAACTCTTGACGAAATGGTAGAAGTTGCAAAGAAACTTACTAATGAGGATAAGGGTGTTTATGGCTATTCATTCCCATTATCATTTGGTACATATTACACACTATGGTGCCCTGCACGTAATGTAGCTGAGGATTTGACAATTATTGATTACGATAACTTGACATATGATTATACACCATGGTTTAAGTTGTTTGATTATATGGTAAAGATGCGTGATGACGGTTCGCTATTCCCAGGTGCTGACACTCTTACAAACGATACTTCAAGAGCATACTTCTCTGAAGGTCTTGTAGGTATGATGCCTGGTATGTCATGGGATGTAGGTGTTCTTACAACACAATTTATCGCTGACTGCGACTGGGATGTTGCTCCGTTCCCGAGATTTAACGAGGAGGATGATTATCCCACATATCAGAGCCCGGGTGGATTATTCTACATAACAAAGAACGGTGCCGCTAAGGGTGAGAAAATCGCTGAAGTTTACAAGTGGCTTACATCTTCAGAGGTAATCACAAGATTCTACGAGAAGGGTGTAAAGATTCCGTACGATCCTGAAATGCTTGCTGAGGATGCAAAGTGTGATGTTCCGCAGTTTGAAAGCTTTACAAAGCTTGTTGACGACAGATATAAGTCTAATAAGATTTCTCCGAAGCTTTCTATCGAGGGTGATAACACTGATACCCTTATGAAAAAGATATGGGCAGGCGATATGACTACTGATGAGGCTATTAAGGATATAAATACAAGAGCATCTGCTGCTTTCAAGAAGGCATATGATGCAGGTGAAGTAGATATTGAACATATCAAAGAGGTGAACGGCATACAATGACGAAAAAAGCTCTGACTGCCACAAAGAAAAAACATAAACTGAGCGGACGTTACAAAAGCCGTGAAAGAGAAGCATATGCAATGATAATTTTACAGCTTATCGGATTTTTCGTGTTTTCTATATATCCTATAATGTGGGTGCTTGGTAAGTCATTCTTCGACTATGACGGTGTTGACCAGACATTTATTGGCTTTGAAAATTATATTCGTGCTTTTACTCGTGATACGGCGTTTTGGAAGTCAGTACTAAACACATTTATAATTTCATACGGTAAGCTAATAATAGAATTGCCTTTGGCACTTCTGGCTGCTTTGCTCTTGACTAATAAAATGATTAAGGGTAAAAAGCTTTTCTCGGTGATTTTCTATTTGCCGAAAGTTACAGGTGTCGCTCCTGCATGTATGATTTTTGCTTTCATATTTGCTACTGTAAACGGACTTGTAAATAATGCCCTTATTAGTATAGGTGTTTTGAATGAGCCTGTCGCTTGGCTTTCATCGCGAGTTGGTGCTACGGCAGTAATTATGATTCAGTCAATATGGGGCGGTTTTGCCGCAAACGTACTGTATTTTATGGCGGGCGTTGCGAATATTCCCGAAGATGTCATGGAGGCAAGTGAAATAGACGGTGCGAACAAAGTTCAGCAGTTCTTCCACGTTACTTTGCCGATGCTTCTGCCTGTTATTAAGGTGGTTTTGCTACTTGCTATGGTAGGCGGTATGCAGATAATGAACGAAGTATTATTGCTTACAAACGGCGGACCGGGAGATTCGACAAACGTTGTAATGTTGCATATTTACAAAATGTACTTTGCGCCTGCGGGTAAGCCTGAGTATGGATATGCATCAGCTTTGGGTGTTATTACATCTATAATTTTAGGTATTGTAACATTCATATACCTGAAATTCTCAAAGAAAGCAGATGAGGTGATGTAATATGGTAAAAAGTAAAGGTAATTTTATATTTTTGATAATTTCATATGCATTCCTTATTCTGCTTGCAATACTCGTTTTTTACCCTTTCATATGTGCGTTTACAACATCATTTAAGGGTACTCGCGAAGTATTGGTTTCAGGTAAGATTTTGCCTGAAAAATGGCAGTTTGATGCTTATATTACAGCTTGGAAGAATGCTGATTTTGCAAGATACACGTGGAACAGTATATGGTATTCTGCACTTACAGTTATAATAAGTGTATTGACATCGTCTATGAACGGATTTGCCTTCGCAAGAGGTCAGTTCAGAGGCAAGAAAACGATTTTTGCCTTGTTCACATCTATGATGTTTATAGTTCTCGGTACATCAACAATGTACCCGACATTGCAGATACTTAAGCTTTTGCATCTGAATAAGAGTCTTTGGGGACTTATATTCCAGAGCTTCTTTGCACTTCATGTTCCAAATATGTTCCTCGTAAGAGGCTTTGTCAATTCACTTCCTGCCTCGCTTGACGAGGCCGCAGAAATTGACGGTTGCGGGTTCATAAAGACCTTCTTCCTGATATATCTGCCTATTATGAAACCGATAATTGCCACAATCGCTATATTCTCATTTAGCGGTGCGTGGAACAATTATCTGATGCCGATGGTGGTTACTTTGAACAATCCGTCTCAAAGACCTCTTGCTGTTGGATTGACAGCGCTTAAATCTACAGCCGATGCTGCGGCGAATTGGAACGTAATCATGGCAGGTGCAATGATTTCTGCAATACCAATGATTATTGTATTCCTTATATTTAATAAGTACTTTATAACAGGTCTTACATCAGGAGCTGTTAAAGGTTAACATTTATACCTCTCTAATGCTTTGCTTTTGGATTTTTTCCAAAGGCAGAGCATTAAAACAACAAATAAAAAATATACCATCTTAATGGACACTGCTTCTTTCTTTAATGAGAAACAATTACATCATATACGTTGGCATTTTTAGTTAACTGAAATAGATTTACCAAACAGAAAGTAGGTAATGCTTATGAGAAAATATGAACAGCTTGACTGTATCCATGAAAACACATTAAATCCGAGAACGCACTATATCCCGTATGACTGCCTCGAAAAAGCTCTTGCAGGCGATAAGAGTGCATCGACGTTTTACACGCTTTTAAACGGCGAATGGGATTTTAAGTATTTTTCGAGGGACATTGACTGCCCTGATGTAATTGACGTATGGGATAGGGTGAATGTGCCGTCATGCTGGCAGATGACAGGCTATGAAAAACCGTATTATACGAACGTAAATTATCCATATCCCATTGAACCGCCACTTGTACCTGATGATAATCCTGTGGGCGTTTACAGAAAGAATATAAGTGTTTCAGAGGATATGGCACAACGTGAAAACTATATTATTTTTGAGGGTGTCGCTCCTTGCTTTGAGCTTTTTATCAATGGCGAATACGTAGGCTTTTCGTCCGTTTCGCATTGTACATCAGAATTTAAGATAAACCTTCCAGAAGGCACAAGTGAAATTCTTGTAAAAGTATATAAATGGTGTGCAGGCAGTTATCTTGAGGACCAGGACTTTTTCAGAAATACAGGTATATTCCGTGATGTATACCTGCTCTCGAGAAATGAGGGACATATATTTGATGTTGAGGTTGGGTTTGATGCAAAGGGCATTTATTGTGATGAGCCACATATGATTTTTGATGCGGACGGAAATGAAGCAGATTTGTCATCTCCAATCCTATGGAATGCCGAAAAGCCGTATCTTTATACGGTAGTAATCGAAAAAGCCGGGGAGTACATACCCATTAAAATAGGTATGAGAGACCAGTCTGTAAACGATGACGGCGAATTCTTAATAAACGGAGTAAGCGTTAAGCTTAAGGGTATAAATCATCACGATTCACATCCGTTTGATGGTTATGTAATGAGCTATGAATATATGCGTCAAGAGCTTTTGAAAATGAAGGAGCTTAACATCAACGCTATCAGAATGTCTCACTATCCGCCTCAACCTGTCTTTTTAGAACTCTGTGATGAATTAGGCTTTTATGTCATAGACGAGGCTGATATCGAAACACACGGATTTGTCAGCCGTAACTATAAATGGAAATATGACGGCGACTCTATCTGGCCTTGTCATACTCCCGAATGGAAAGATGCATTCGTTGACAGAGCTGAGCGTATGTTTGAACGTGATAAAACCCACACCTGTGTTATTATGTGGAGTCTTGGAAATGAATCCAACTACGGCGATAATTTCGCCGCAATGAGCGATTTTATTCACAAGAGAGAAAAGAACATAAAAGGTATAGACCGACTTGTACATTATGAGCGTGCATCATGCGTTAACGGTTCCGAGTCACCTGAAATTAAAAAGGATGCTGATACTGTAGATGTTATAAGCCGTATGTATGTATATCCTCACGATATTGTCAAGTATTATTATGAGACAGGCGATACAAGACCGTTTATATTGTGCGAGTATTCTCACGCAATGGGTAACGGACCTGGTGATATTGCTGATTATTGGAAGGTAATAGATAACAATCCGTATATGATAGGTGCATTCTTATGGGAATGGGCAGACCATGTCGCTCCAAACGAAAACGGCGACCTTTGCTATGGCGGTGATTTCGGCGAGCAAACACATGATTTTAATTTCTGTTGTGACGGACTTGTTTTACCCGACAGAAGTTTTAAGGCGGGATCATTAGAGGCTAAGGCTGTTTATCAGCCGTTAAAGAGTAAGCTTTATGGTAACAGCTTAACATTGTACAATAAATATGATTTTACAAGCTTTTCTGAGTGCGGATTCAATTGGGAAGTGACAGCAGACGGGAAAACCGTTCAATGCGGTACGCTTTCTCTTGACACTCCTCCGCATGTGTCTGAGACTGTAGAGCTTGATTTGAATATACCAAAGAGTCGGTTTGGTGTATATTTCAATATGTTCATGAGCGATAAAAACGGCAATGAGGTTGCGTTCGTTCAGCATGAGCTGTGCGGTGATGTAAAGCTTGATAGTGGCTCTGATAAGGCATTAATAACTGCTGATGGCGAATTTGCACGTATATCAGGCAATGGTTTTGAGTACACATTCAACACCCATTACGGCTACATAGAGAATATTGACGGGTTTTTGAAGTCTCCTATGAAGCTGTCAGTATGGCGTGCACCGATGGATAATGACAGAAAGATTGCTGTTAAATGGCGTGAAGAAAATTATGATAAGATATACAGCAAGATTTACAATGTTGAAATTAGTGACAATGTAATAACGGTCGTAGGAAGTCTTTCATCTCTTTCACGTTTGCCGTTCTTTAACTATACTGCTGTATATACATTCTTTGCAGACGGCAGAATAGATGTCGTTCTCAACGGTGATTTTGATATAAACCGTACATTCCTGCCCAGATTAGGGTTTGAGTTTACAACAGACGTGGATAGTTTCAAGTATTTTGGTTACGGTCCTTATGAATCATATGTTGATATGCATCATGGCTCAAAAATGGGTATGTATGAAAGTACGGCGAAGGATGAATACGTTGATTACGTGATGCCTCAGGAACATGGAAATCATTATAATACAAAGTATTTTGAGCTTGGTGATTTTGAGGTTGTTGCAAAGAGTGGTATGGAGATTAATGTTTCCGAGTACAGTTCGACGGAACTTACAAGGAAAAAACATAATTTTGAACTCGAAAAGGACAAAAATGTGAATGTTCGTATTGACTACAAGGTGAGCGGTGTCGGCTCTAACAGTTGTGGCCCTGACCTATTAAAGCAGTACAGAACAGACGACAAAAAAGTTCATTTTGAGTTTACAGTAATGAAAAAAACTTAATGTGTGATATTAAAGGGGCGGTTGCAAATTTTGCAACCGCCCCTTAATATTATGTTCAATGGTTAATTAAAGCTCAATCTCTGTGCTGTAGAATGTACATTCAAACAACTTTAATCAGCATTAATGCTGTGTGGGTTTAAACCTGAACAGGTATCGCCTACTGCTAATTCTGCAAAGCTCTTTTATTCCACTTTTATCCATCTTTTTTGAATAATTTTCAATCTGTGGTAAAATATAAGCATGAAAGGAAGTTGATACAATGAAAATTATTACTAATGAGATTGTGTACAGATTTAAGCTATATCTGTATGAGGAAGAAAAGAGCGACAACACCATAGAGAAATATTTGCGTGACATTCGGCACTTTTGCGAATGGCTTAAAGGTTGCGAATTTGATAAATCGACAGTGCTTGAATACAAGCGTGAGCTTATAGAAAAATATGCACCTGCAAGTGTTAATTCTATGTTATCATCACTCAATGCTCTGTTTATGTATTTGAATTGGTATGATATGAAAGTAAAGACCTTAAAAATTCAAAAACAGATATTTACAAGTAAGGACAAAGAACTCACAAAGGCTGAATATGAAAGATTGCTTACAGCAGCAAAGTCTAAGAATAACGAACAGTTATATTACTTGATGCAGACCATAGCAAGTACGGGCATACGTATATCTGAATTATCTGCAATTAGCGTTGAAGCAGTAAAGACGGGGCAAGCAACAATAAATTGTAAAGGAAAGTTGCGACAGATTTTTCTGCCGAAAGCAC
>JAQXXM010000021.1 GCA_029226065.1 Clostridiales bacterium | reverse complement strand
ATTAATTCCTCTCCTTTCAAAAAAATGCTTTTTCATTTTATGGATATCTCCCAAAAAACATTTTTTAAATTTGTTAAAATGATTATAGCATAATTAATATTTTTATGATATAATATATTTAGCCTAAAATATCAATTTTTTACGATGGAGGTTGTTATGGAGAATAAATTGGAAGACGTGTTTACAATAAACGGTGTTAAAAGCTGGATGCATTGCCTCGAACGGAGACTTGATAAAACTCCGCCCCACACTCAGCTGGGATACCATTATCACGATTATATTGAACTTCTTTATGCCGTTGATGCCGACGGTTGTATTTGGTGCAACGAGGAACCCATTCCTTTTGAAACAGGAAATCTCGTAATCGTAAATTCAAATATGCCACATTCCATTACAATGGAGCGATATTCCGAATTTATATGTATAAAATTCTCGCCGAATATTTTATATGCTGATGAATCATCTCTGTTTGAATATAAATATATTATACCGTTTCTTTACAATAATGCTCACAAAAAGGTGTTTGGAGACAACGATATAAACTACATCAATATGAAGGAACTTTTCTCTAACATAATGGAAGAATGGAATGGTAAGGAACCTGGATACGAGCTCATTATACGAGCTGATATATTAAGACTTTGGGCCGCTATCTTTCGTTGTTGGAACAAGAATGAAAACAATAATATCAGAGTTACCGATACAATAAAAAATGCACTTCTGTATATCGAAGAACATTTTGAAAACATAACAGAAGCGGAAGTAGCCGAATACTGCCATGTAAGTTATAATCACTTTTCCTTTTTATTTAAAAACACCATAGGAAAAAGTTTTAGCGAATATATCAATTTCTTACGCATAAGCAAAGCCGAAAAACTTCTGCTCTCATCAGAGAAAAGCATTACCGACATAGCTCTGGAAACAGGTTTTTCCACTGCGAGTTACTTTATATCAAAATTTAAAGCGTATAAAGGGATAACTCCTAAAAAATTTCGCAAAAATATAACAACAAATTTGACGTAAAAAAATCCGTCAAACTACCACCGTAAAGCTTGAATTTTCAGGTGAGTCAACGGCACATTACTCTATAGTGTAATTATAGCACAAGCAATTCAAAAAGAACAGTGGAATATTTGTACACTTTTTTGAAGATTGCTTTAAAATAAGCACAAAAAAAAGGTGCAAATTTCGCACCTTTTCCTTGACATATTTATAATTTTTATTTGAGTTTTTCACTCCATTCGTTTTCCTTAAAACCCACCAATACAAAATCTTCACATATCACAATAGGACGTTTTACAAGCATTCCGTCAGTTGCAAGCAATTTCAACTGTTCTTCTTCAGACATTTCGGGAAGCTTTGTTTTTAATTCCATTGATTTATACAACAGCCCCGATGTATTAAAGAACCTCTTTAGCGGCAGTCCGCTCATTTTATACCAGTCGGACAGCTCATCAAAGGTCGGGTTGTCTTCTTTTATATCACGAAGATTATATTCCGTTTTATTGTCATCAAGCCACTTTTTCGCTTTCTGACAAGTTGTGCATTTGGGGTAACAAATAAATTTTATCATAGTCATTCTCCTCCTATATCAAAGATTTTGAAAAATCATATAGTTCCGCCGTTTCGGGGTTTCTGTATTCGTGCTTTTCGTAATAGCCGATTAAGTTTTCCTCATCATCACGAAGCGCAACCATATACACATCTTTGTTTTCTTTTGTATTATGATATGTGTAAATCATATTATTTTTTGGGCTTTGACGGAACCAGTCCACAACCTTAACAATTATTTCATTAGATTTTTCGTTGTGACAGTCAAGCAGGGATGAGCCTGTTAAGTCCTTATGATACCTCGTGACAGCCATTTTATTCATATAGACTATTTTGTGATTTACATCGCAAATTACCACCGCAGACCTGTCTGTCTCAATTACGCTTTTAAATAAATTATACATTTTACACCTCATTATCTTTGATATACATAATTATACTACATTTTTCCCCACATTGCAAGTATTTAGAATAATTTATCATATCAACGAACGACAGTCACGATTGTGACTGCCGTTTTACGCTACCGCGTACCACTAATTTGCAAGGTATTACTATCTTTCTTGGTAACATCAGTTTATCCCACAGCCTTGTTAATGCGTATGTTGCATCTTTAGCACTCTCCTGCAAATAAACTTCAACGGAATCAAGAGGAGGATTACTGCCCTCGGAGAAGGCAGTATTATTATATGTTACAACATTACAATCCTCCGGAACCAGAAAACCATTTTCACGAATAGACTGGATGATACCGGCAGCAATCGCATCACTGGCCATAAATAGTGCTCGAGGCGGTTTCTTATGCTTCTTTATATATTCATTCATCACCTCATAGGAGCTGTGCGAATTCATCTCACACTCGATAATTAGATCTTCATCAAAAATATCTCTGCTAATCATAGAGTTTTTGTAATAGTAAAATCTCGGATCCATCGTCAGTTTTTTCACGCCGTTAAAGGTGTTCACTGCTCCGGCATACGCTACTCTGTCATACCCCATATCCCCGAAATAATTCAGCACATAGCGAATTGCCATATGATAGTTCGGTACAATACTGTTATACTTTGACTCATCGGGAGAGGAATCAATAAAAACAATATTGGGGGTAAGCTTTTCAAAGCTTTGAATTTCCTCAATGGTAAAACGTCCGATTGCAATAATTCCATCTAATTTCACATTACTGTTTTTGACAAATCTTCCACCATCATCACGATCACGATATAAAGGAATAGTATTCCAGCCAAGCGAAAAACATTCCGTATCAACCAACTGTTTTAACACCATATAATAAATATCATCTTGCAGCTGCTCTATTTCAAACATCTGCGCAATTCCAATCACAACATCTGAATGATTGACTG
This sequence comes from Clostridiales bacterium, assembly GCA_029226065.1. GTDB lineage: Bacteria > Bacillota > Clostridia > UBA1381 > UBA1381 > Ornithomonoglobus. Next base: position 20,699 of record JAQXXM010000021.1, on the reverse strand, counting down.
TTTCTGCCTCTTTCTGCCTCTGCAAAGTGGATTTATAGCCTAATTCCTGCGCAATTTTTAAGACATTTTGTCTTGTAGCGGCCGAAACGCTTAGCGTTCTGTCCTTATTGAGTATCCTTGAGACCGTACCCTGCGACACGCCTGCCCTTTCTGATATTTCTTTCAGCGTAGCCATATCTATCCTGCCTTTCCAGTTTGAATTTGCTTTTACCGATAGTTATATTATATCAACATCAATTACAAACCCGTCAGGGTTTGGTATCCTTTATGTGTTTATTATGTCATACGTGCAAAGCAGCTTATCTGCTTTGCTTCACACCGATATCAATAAACACATCAATCACAAACCCGTCAGGGTTTGGTATCCTTTACGTGTTTATTATATCATACGTGCAAAGCAGCTTATCTGCTTTGCTTCACACCGATATCAATAAACACATCAATCACAAACCCGTTAGGGTTTGGTATCCTTTATGTGTTTATTATATCACAGACATTTCATTTACGCAATATGTATCTCGATTATTCTTCTTTTTTTGTCTTAACTTTATTTAGAATATCCTCAAGATATACACCCTCAAGCTTATAGCCCTTTGCGTAAATTACAAATGCAAGGATGGTAAGTACAGCGGGAACAACTCCCATTAAAATTCTCATTCCCATAATAGTTGACGCTGTCTGCTCAGCATTTGCAACATATCCCACTACAGTCAGGCTGACACCTATTAACCACGCAGATACAGCAGATGCCGTCTTAACGAGCAATGTCTGGAATGACGCAATTATACTCTCATTTCTTGTGCCAAGCTTTACTTCGCCATAATCAATAACATCAGCTAACATAACGGTGGTTGCTCCTAATGTAAGACCTGAACCAAGCTTATAAAGAACACCGCAAATACCTATTACGACTACATTCTGCGGAATGAAAAATCCACTTACAACAAGTCCTATTAAACCAATAGCCGGACTGAAGCTTGCAATTGCAAATACCTGTTTCTTAGACAAAAATCTTGAAATAATCGGGAAGATAAACAATCCGCCAATTTCAGCAAACTGTGCAGACGTTGTGAAAATAGGATACAAGCTGTCACTTCCTGCAACATACTTAAAGTAATAAATCGCAATACCTCCGGCAAGCTGAACTACTAAGTTATAGCAAAGAACCACTCCGATAAATACCTTTAACTGGTCATTTCCCATAATAACCTTAATTGCGTCTTTAATCTTAATCTTTTCCGCTTTTTTGTTTGTTTGTGCTTCAATACTGCTTCTGTCTTTTGTAAATACTACCGTAATAATTGAAGTTAGCATAAATACAACAGCAATTCCTATTGCAAGTGCCGAATATCCTTTTACATCGTCTCCGTTACCCAATACACTTACTAACTTAATTGCAAATGCACCCATAAGCAACCATGCAAGACTTGCAAAAATTCTCGGAATAACAGATATAGAGTCTCTTTCCTCCTTTGTGCTTGACAGAGAAGGAAGCATTGACCAGTACGGAATATCCATAACGGTGTAAGTCATACCCCATAGGATATACATAATTGAGAAATATGCATACATTCCTGTTGTGCCTAATCCTTCAGGTTTTCTGAACAGGAACACTAATATTACCGCATTTAACAACGTTCCTATCAAAATCCAAGGTCTGAATTTACCCCATCTCGTTCTTGTGTTATCAACGATAAAGCCCATCATAGGATCATTAAATGCATCCCATATTCTTGCTACCAAAAACAGATTACCCACAAAAAGTGGTGTTAAGCCAATAGTATCCGTAAAATAAATCATTAAAAAATAAGAAATAACGGCATAGCACAAATCCTTACCCAATGCGCCAATACCAAATGACATTTTAGAAAAATTTGATAATTTCATATACTTTCTCCTTTTCTTCTATTACCTTTTTACAGTCCTTATGCATTCTTGAATTTGATAACAGTGCTTGCATAATCGCCCGTCAAGCAAACATCAAATCCATGATTCATAAGAAATCCTCCGCTCTTTTTAATTTCCCTGTCCTCTAACTTTAATATGTAATCTGTATTTTCGGACAATCCTCGCAATCTAACAGTCACACTGCTGTGTCCGATTTTGCCCTGCGGCAGGAACACAAATATCAATCCTTCCTCACCTTTCTTATATTCATAGATGAAGTAATCATTTGAGGAGGAGTTTTCCAAACGATAGATGTCGCCTTCCTGTACAATCTCTCTGATTTCTTTGTACTGTTCTATCATCTCTTTAGATAGCGCCGTTTCTTCCTCAGTGAATTTCAGGATATTGCATCCAATTCCCAGCGTTCCCATCATTGCACTGTGATATCGGAATTTCATCGGAATAATACGATTTGAGAGAAAGTTTGGGCAGTCAGTTACCCATGCACGCATCGCCTTAATCGGATAAATATATGAATATGTATCCTGAATAAACAAGCGATCATAAGCATCGGTATTATCACTGGTCCAGAAATCATCAAAAATTCCGAGAATACCGTAATCTATTCTTCCGCCGCCTGACGCACACGCCTCAAAGAGTACATTCGGATGTTTCTTTTTTAGTTCTTTTACTATATCATAGACTGCCTCAATATGTCTGTACCAGATATCTCTCTGGGTATTTGTCTGTGAAATAGGTCTGTTGGCATCCCATTTAATGTAGTCGATGTCATAATCGGACAAAAGGTTATCTAACATATTGTATATATACTGCTTTACCTCATCCTTTGTTAAATCAAGTACATATTGTCCTCTTGACGTGTCACTTTCCCTGGTATCAAAATGGTAAATCCAATCGGGATGCTCCGCATAAAGCTTTGCTTTCGGGTTTACCATTTCAGGTTCAACCCATATTCCGAACATAAGTCCCAAGGATTTCACTTCCGAAACTAATTCCTCAAGTCCGTTGGGGAATTTGTGTTCATTTACATACCAGTCGCCAAGACCGTTATCAATTCCGTGACGCTCAGCAAACCAGCCATCATCAACAACAAAAAGCTCTGCACCTATTTCCTTTGCTTTTCTTGCTAATTTCATCTGTTCTGTGCAAGTAACTTCAAAGCCTGTAGCCTCCCATGAGTTGTACAGAACAGGGCGAAGTCCCTTTCTTAAGATAAAGTCATTGGCAAAGGAATGAAGATTATGCGACATCTGTCCAAAACCGTTTGACGAATATCCGCAAATAATTGCAGGGCTTGTAAAGCTTTCTCCTGACTTTAAATCCAATTTGAAATCGTGGGAATTTAATCCCATCTGGACCAAAGTTTCACCGTACTGTGTCTGCTCCACAACACCGCTAAAGTTTCCGCTCATTCGCAATGCGCCAAAGTAGACATCTCCGCTTGTTTCGGTAGCATCTCTGTCAATGATAAAGTATGGATTATGATTATGTGAAGATATACCGCGTCGATTTTCAATGACAATCTTTCCATAGCTTATCTTCTGCACAAATCGCTGTTGCTCTGCACCCCAGTGACCATGTACATTTGTAAAGTTCATTCCCGTATACGGAATGTGGAACTGTCCGCTGTGTAGCTTTTCCACTTCAATTGTTTCTCCCGAACTGTTTTGCAAAACAACGAAACGTTCCATTAAATCGTATGACTCGTAAACCTTATAATGCAATTGGATTAATAAGTCATAATGTCTGTCCTTTAGATTAATAATCAGTTCATCATAATGCTCCTGTTTATTAACCTCGTAATTCACATAATCATATACTACCTCCCTTGTGCTGTCGGCAAAGGTAACCTTCAGGCAATGCTCCTTGTACCTGAGACTTCCATAGACAGGGAACTCTTCCCTTGTAATCTCAAATACAGGATCATTTGTAGATACCTCTGTCAATACAGGCATTTCAAAATCCTCCACTGCGTCAATCCTGTTTCCCCAATACAAATGCCTTACTAGCCCTTGATCATCAATTCCGAACGCATAACTGTTAGACTTGGTTTGTAACAAGAAAACTTTTTGTGACTCTTGAATAATAACACTCACGTTTTGTCCTCCTTTCTTATAACCTTTTACCGTGATCTGCAATTATACTATATCACGTTTTTTACTAAAAGTCAAGAGTTTTTTTACTGATTTTACTAAAATTTTTACCTGTCACTTCTGAACGAAAAAAAAGTTGAATAATTCGTGAATGGATGCGATGTTTGATTGGGTACTACTTGCGGTTTTCGTACGTAGTTTTACGGCATAGAAAAAGAAAATCCGCAAAATTGCAGATTTTCTAAAGGATTATATAAACACACATAGATTTCACGTCAAGCTATCGCACACCCTGCAAGAATAAGTAAATGCAGTGGATAGAATACATAAAACGTATATCTCGGTATATTGCCTTTTGTACCATTATAAAACGCCAAAAGTGCCAACGCACCAAAACCTCCCAAGCCCGTAAACCAGCTATAAATTGAATGATACGTTATAATCGAAGTATTTACAGCTGTTATAATAATCGGCACAGCAGATACAATCATCCTGATCATAATCACAAACGCAATCCATAAAAGCTGTTTCTTTTTTGAGCCGTAAAAAAATCCCAATCCTACAATCCATAGTACAGCATAGTAACCCCAGTCGCTTGACTTTACAAGTCTTGCCGATGCAAGTACCGCCACAAGCTTGATTATTATATGATAATCGGACTTCAGAACGGCAAGTAACATCAGCCCCACAAACAGCGTAAATATAACGTTTCTTGTATAGAACATATTTGCACAAAACGGCACAATTCCCGCAGGAATATTCCCGGCAAATTTATATAAGAAATACGGTATCTGAGAAATCGCCGCAAATACTGCCATACGCAATATGTATTTATACACATTTCGTGTTTTATAGTATCCCTCAGCTACAAAATAGCACATTATTATAATAGTCATTCTTCCCACAGTGTGCATCATGAAGTAAATCCACGGTGTGCCAACGAACATTGCTGTATGGTCGAGAATCATAGCAATAACTGCAATTATCTGCAGTACTGCTTTATTGATGCCACCTCTTCCTATCATTGTGTCCTGCAAAACTCATCAACCCCCTCAGCAATTGCCTTTCCTATTAAATCGCTTTCTGATTGGAGTATATGTAAATCATCGGCATTATCGAAAAAGCCTATTTCAAGATATCCGCAAGGTATCGGAGATTTACAGAATGCAATGAGTTCAGGCTCCCATTCAATAACTCCCGTTCCATGAGCGTTAAGAGATGTCAGCAATGCAATCTTATTATTGCAGAGTTTTCCCAATTGGTTGGACTTATCTGCATAATCTCCCTTTATCCATGCCTGGTCATACGGAGCTTGAGCAGATATGTATGCTGTACCTCGACCGGTTCCGCCCGAAGCATTTGAATGTATACATAGAAATACCTCTGCATCAGGCTCTTGTGTGGGATCATTATCGGGATAGCAATAGGACAGACGCTTTGTGATAGACGGATTTTCGTCGTTTGATTTACGTGTCATACGCACAGTATAACCCATCTGTTCCAGATATTTCTGTGCCGCAAGTGCATTTTGCAGATTGATGTCAGGCTCGGTATTCCTGTCACCGTTGCCTATCGGGTACCAACACGCACCGTTCGGTGTAACTCTGCCGTTACAGCCTGTGCCTTCACAGTCTATGGTTGATGAGCCGATTTTGTAGTGACGCCACTCTCCCCAGCTTCCCGACTGATTTTTTACCCAACCGTAATTTCTCTTTTCCTCATCTGTCATAAGCGATGACGGTTTTCCGTGTCCCGGGTCTATAACTATTATCTTTGCCTCTCCCTCAGTATCGCTAACCTCTCCTGCCACAATAGGCAAAGTCGGTGTAGGCGTAGATACAACATTCTCTGTTGTATCTACCGTTACACTCGGTCCGTCGTTTAACACATTATTTTTTATAATATACCCTATCTCAAATAGAATAGTAATTGATAAGATCACTATGAGAACAATTTTCGTTATTTTCTTAAACACTGATTTTTCCCCTTTTATTTCTCATTGAACAAATCGAGAACTCCACTGTAAATATCTGTCGAATGACTTTTAAAATGTTCTGCCATACGTTCCGCCTCATCACGTGAGCCTGCATAAAGCTGCAGTGACATTATAAGCAGTTTATCATCATTGTAAAGGTTGCAATCAACGTTAAATTCATTTTCATTAATCGGGCCGATATCTGCCCTGACAGCCTCACGGAGACGTTTTTCTCTATACATATCTTTTAAATATTTATCCATAGGCTCACGTATTATAAGCGGAATTTGAGAATAGAAAAAGTCAATTACGTATCTGCCCTTTTGCGTTAAATCGTATACAGTCAAGATATCCGTAATACGTCTTGATGCAACGTGGCCTGTCTTTACGAGATTATCCAATCCCAGCTGTAGGTCTGTGAAGCTGATTTCGCAGTTGTTCTGCACCACACCGAGTAAATCCGCATAAGCCAAAGGCTCGTCCGCACCATTAATTGCATACATAATGATAAACTGAATCATCAGCTCGTCCTCAATCTCTCTGTTGTATAGAAGCTTGTTCATACTCTACCTCCCGAAAACAAAATCGACAAGTCTGTTGCGAGTCTTGTCGACTTTTAGCTCTCATTTATGAAATAAATATCACATTTTTATATCACAATAGTTCCACATTCCTCAAATACAGGTATGATGACGGGTTTTTCCATTCTGTCACCTACAGGAGCGTTGGGCGAATGTATTGAAAGATACATCTGTCCGTCAACATCCGTAAATATCATACCATGTCCGCCGTCATATTGTCCAAAAGTTTCTTTTGAGAACAATTGCTTATCCTGCACCCATTCTCCGTCAATTTTTCCGTTTTTGCTTCTTGCAATTGCTACACAATATCCTTCTTTATCAAAATTCGACCATAACATCAAAAGCTGATTATCCTTTGTTCTGTACATAAAACATCCATCGGTAACACCCATTGTTGCCCACTCGGGATCATCTGCCCTGAACAGCTCTATCGGTTCTGATATGAAATGCGTTAAATCTTCGGATAATTTTGCCGCAGCCATTCTTCCGATATTATCGTCTGTTGATACCCACTCGTGAACAAATACCATCCATGGCTGATTTTCCTCATCTACATAAAATGTACCGTCAATAGAATCCCATTCAGCAGGAGTTATATGTCCGTTTGTAATTTCAACAAACGGTCCTTCAGGAGACTCAGATTTTAAAATTGTACATCCACGGCGGTCTGTAGTTAAAGAGCGATATGTAGTAAACATATAATACTTTCCATTGTATTTATGTACCTCAGGTGCCCATTTATCACCAACACAGTCACTTGGTACTTCAACCAATTCCTTTTCTATTCTTGTCCAATTTTCTAAGTCGCCGTTACTCTTATAGCAAACCCAGCCTGTACCATACATATAATACGTTCCGTTCTCTGTAATAACAAACGGATCTCGTAATTTTTCTATGTTGGTTTCAATTATTTTATGTTTCATATTATACACTCCCTATCTGATTTAAATTACACGAAGATACGGACTATGTCTTGTATTATCGTTGCTTGCCATTATATCACAACTTCTCTGAAAAGTCAATATTTTCAAATGAAATATAGTGTTCATTTACTTGTAATCAATTGACGCTATCTCATAATGAGAGATTGTCTCATTCCATATTACTCTCCCTGAGTGAAATTACCCCACAAGCTGTCCGAATCATAGTCCTCAAGGTCGACATTTATATAATCGTAGTCGTCGCCTTCTTCATCGTATTCGTCTAAGAATTGTGCGTCCTGAAATTCCTCATGCTCGTAATAACCCGTGCCATACGTCTCTTCTTCCAAGTCATACTCCTCGTGATATATAAAGTCCTCTTCACTGTCCTCCTCATCATCTACCAGGTAATTATAATCATAATATTCGTCATCACCTATATCAAAGTCTTCTATATCCTCGCCTGCAACAACAGCCTCACCCTTGCCCTTATACATTTCAGAATTCCACAATCGCTCATCATCAACATCTTCGAACAAATATTCATTATCATCTTCCGAATGACTTTCTATGCTTTCGCCTCTTCCTCGGTACATCGAAACATCCCAAAGTCCATCATCGCCATCCTCTTCGTAAGCAATCGTTTCCTCCTCGTCTATTTGGCTGTCTATGCCTTCGCCTCTCCCCCGATGCATTGAAGCATCCCAAAGTCCTTCATCGTCATCTTCTTCATATTCGGGCATATCATCTTCATCATCGTAGTCTTCAATCCTTTGACGATTTCTGTAGATGTCCTCGTTCCATAGCGACTCGGAACTATAGTTTGCTGTTTCTGCCATTTCTCTGCGTGCGTACGCCTCGGACGTATAATCATCATCGTCTATGTCATTGTCGGGGTCATACGGAATATTATCTGTAACTGCCAATATGTCAGACAGGGTTTCGTCTTTACTTTCTGTTTCATTTATAATTGCACTTGCCTCTTCTATTTCCCGTTCAAACTCCATATTTACTTCGTCAACACTCAAAAAAGTGACTTTTTCATTAGCCTTGTATGCCTCAACATATTCAGCTTCAGCGTTGTCTGTGTCAACGGTGTTATCGGGCAGGTCCGAGGTCAGTTTTATATATTTTTTATGTGATATATTCTCGCATATTACCATTAAAATCAAAACAACAATATGTCCGCATATTAATGATGCCCTTGTTGTTACAGCTTCTGAAAATGCCTCAAATGCACGCATACACGAGAACATTATTGTGTACATATATGCATCAGATGCAGACAGTGCAAGAAATGATATGACAATATACAATGCATACGTAATTCCGTTCATCAAATAGAATTCAAACCGTCCTACCCTGTTTTTCTTATACTTTACCCAGAACATCCAGTTCATTACGGCAAATACAACAAATGCAATAATCTGCATGAACTGCATCATCTGACGCTCAGGATTTATAATAAGTATAATCAAACCAATAATTGAAGGAGCAATGCTCGCAGCAAGCACTTCCGCAAAACGAATAAAAAATAGCATAAGATATTTATATACTTTTGCCGATTTCTTTTTCCATACCAAATCTTCCATAATATTTACAAAGCCCCTCCCATTACACTATTTTACCTTAATTATATATTAATTTATTTGCTGTGTCAAGCATTTAAAAATCACGCCAACCGTCTATACCGCTTGATGACACAGCATGGAACAAACGTTTTTTTAGTCCCGGTGTAGTCTTTTTCTCAAGATCCTTAATTATTTCTTTCATATCCGCCCGTTTTGTTGTACCGTCAACCGGACATACTTTGGGCATAACAGGTATGTTACAGCGTTTAACTACGCTTTTTATATCTGTTTCACGCACATAAATCATCGGCCGTATTTGCGTTACACGTGAACGGTCAAGGTATGTAAACGGCGAAAAACAATTCACTCTCCCCTCATATAAAAGCGACAGAAAAAACGTTTCTAAAACGTCGTCCTGATGATGTCCCAATGCAAGGGTGTCACAGCCATATTCTTTTGCCATATCATTAAGAGCTCCGCGACGCATCTTTGAACACAGCGAACACGGGCTTTGCTCCTTGCGTTCATCAAAAATAATCTCTTTAAATTGCGTCTTTTTTACATGACACTCAACTCCTATTTTTTCCGCAAATTCCTCTACTATTGAATAATCGCCGCCAAATCCGGGATCAATTGCAACTCCTACTACAGTAAAATTTTTCGGATGATACCTTGACAAATTCGCCAATGCATTAAGAAGGACCATTGAGTCCTTTCCTCCCGATACTCCTACTGCTACACGCTCGTTTTCTCTTATCATTCCGTATTCATCAATTGCTTTTCTCACAAGACTAACTATTCTTTTCATTAACTCATTTCCTCCTATTGTTCAGTATAATTTTATCATAAATAAACGTCTGTGTAAATAAAATTTTAAATAAATAGCAAAAAATATTTTGTCAGACTTGAAAAAAGCATTTATTTAGTGTATAATGTAGTAGAATAATCGTTTACAAGATTATAACTTATTTTGCCGATGTAAGGCGGCGGAACGGAGAAGGCTATGGATTTTTTAACAACATATCAAAAATGGATTAACTCTGATGCATTGTCGGATGCAGACAAGGACGAGTTAAAGAGCATTGAGTCGGATAAAAAAGAACTCGAGGACAGATTTTACCGTGACCTCGAATTTGGTACAGCAGGAATGAGAGGTATTCTCGGTATTGGTACAAACAGAATAAATATATATAATGTACGTCACGCTACAGCAGGTGTTGCGGCGTATGTAAATAAAGAAGGACAAGAATCAGCAAACAAAGGTGTACTTATAGGCTATGACACACGTATAATGTCACGTGAATTTGCCGAGGAGACAGCAAAGGTCCTTTCTGCTGCCGGCATAAAGGTATATTTGTTTGATACAGTTCATTCAGTTCCTGAAGTGTCATTCGGTATACGTGAGCTTGGCTGTGCCGCAGGTGTTATGATTACTGCGTCACATAACCCCAAGGAGTATAACGGCTATAAGGTTTATGGTCCTGACGGCGGTCAGCTTCCGCCAGAGGCAGTTCAGATTGTTATTGATGAAATGAACAATACCGAAATATTTGATGTCAAGTACAGTGATCTTGATAAATCAATCAAAAACGGCACAATTGAGATTGTAGGCCCTGAACTTAACGAAAAGTTCTTACAGGTAGTAATGACACAACAGTTAAATCCTGATGCAGTTTTTGCTGTAAGCGACACCTTCAAACTTATTTATACACCATTCCATGGCACAGGCTCACGTCCTGTACAGGAGATTTTAAAGCGTATAGGTTTTAAGCATGTGCTTGTAGTTAAGGAGCAGGACACAGAGGACGGCAACTTCCCTACAGTTAAGTCACCCAACCCCGAAAATAAAGAGGGATTTACAATTGCTATTGAAATGGCAAAAGAAAATGATGTCGATGTAATATTTGGTACAGACCCTGACTGTGACAGAGTTGGCGTTGTTGTTCGTGATGCAGACGGAGTATATAGAACTCTTACAGGTAATCAGACAGGAGCGTTGCTTGTGGATTATATACTGCGTTCAAAGCAGGAGCAAGGCACACTTCCTGCCGATGGTGTTGTAATTAAAACAATTGTTACAACCGAGCTTGCGGCGAAGATTGCAGAAAGCTACGGTATGGAAATAATGAATGTATTTACAGGCTTTAAATATATCGGTGAGAAAATGACTGAATTTGCCGAAAAGAAAAACCATACCTATCTGATTGGCTTTGAGGAAAGCTACGGCTACCTTGTTGGCACACATGCACGTGATAAAGACGGTGTAGTTGCGTCAATGCTTATTGCTGAAATGGCTGCATATTATAAGACTAAAGGCAAGTCATTATATGAGGCTATGGAGGATATATATAAAAAGTACGGCTACTTCCTTGAAAAAACAAACGCATATACAATGCCCGGTAAGGACGGTATGGAAAGAATGGCATCAATCTTATCGGGATTAAGAGAAAACAAACCTGAAACAGTAAACGGACTTGACGTTGTAAAGACCACCGACTACCTGACACAGACAATAACATATTCAGACGGAAATACGGAACCTCTTACAGGGCTTCCCAAATCCAACGTATTAAGGTACGACCTGTCTGACGGTAAATCATATTTTATTCTCCGTCCATCAGGCACAGAGCCTAAAATTAAGCTATATATGGGTACATCGTCTGACTCTGCAAAATCTGCAGAGGAAATCTTAGATGGGATTGCAAAAGACGCTGAAAAACAGTTCGGATTAGTATAAAAAGCCGGCGGATTTATCTCCGCCGACTTTTTTATCTGATTTTAAATGAGCAATTTGCTTGTTCAAAAAAGCGTACCTACCGCCAAAAATTGGTGATTGGTGCTGTTTTTTACATCCCCACGTTTTATTTCAGTAAATTCTTTATTATATTTCCGAACGCATCAGCCATACAGTATGAGCCAAAATCGTTCGGGTGACAGTTGTCAACCGTCATCATTTCAGGATCAATGCGTTTATATATATCCTCAATTCCGTCTACGAAATATACGTTTTTATCGCCCTCTGCAATTGCTCTTTCGTATGTATCTCTTATAACGTCACGCCTGTCTAAAATATGTGTAACACCGACGCTGAAGCATGGCATTGATGCCATAATGATTGGCAAATCAGGGTTAGCATCACGTATAATTTTATACATAGGATAGTGCGTGTTTTTAAGATGTTCAACACTCGGTGCGTTATGGTCATAATCATACACAAATATACTCATATCAAGACCTGCGATATATTCTGCCATTTTTGTCTCGCCCTTTGCGTTGCCACTAAAACCAAGATTGACAAAATCCGTATCAAACCACCTTGAAAGTACCGCTGAATATGCGTTTCCGGCACGTGAAACACATGCATTCTGTGTTACGGACGAGCCGTAGAACACTATAGGCTTAGTGTGTTTATACTCATTTCCCGCCTTAATCTCTGCCGTTTCCTCAATACCTATATACATCTTGTTAAGGGCGTTTGATATAGGGAAATTGATTATTATATCACGCATTTTGTTATCGGGAAATTCTATCACTCTCTCTATTTCCATCGGGGCGGGATATTCACCTTTTGCCCCACCCTTCTCATAAAAATCAGCAATGAAATTACCATCGGGAGTTACAACAGCTACAAATTTTCCATCTGCATAAACATCTGCACATACGCTTCCCGAAAATGGCACTGTCAACATCACGTTTATCTCAGGATAAACGCATTTGACTGCAATATATTTTGAATTCGTCTTAAATCGTACACGTCCGCCTGCGGTATTTCTGTTAAGTCCAGCAACTCCTTCACTTACGCTTTTTGCAACAGCTCTTGGCATTCTGATAAAATCATCGTCACCCTCAGGCTTCATTATGCCATACATCTTAAACGGTGCATCTTCAATGTCATACACCTTCATATCGTCCTTATGAATAGATTCATATTTAAAGTTTTTATCAAAATCTGCCATTGTTTTCATTGCCATATATCTCCTTACTTCTTACAGAATTACCTTGAGTCTTTCATCAACTGCTCTTAAAAAGCCCTCTGTGTCAACCTTTGTCTTATCCTCAAGCTTTGACATTGAATATAAATCGCCTGTCATAACGCCGTCCTCAATAGTCTTTATTGTTGCCTTTTCAAGACAGTCCGCAAAATTAACAAGCTCAGAAAGATTATCAAGCTCACCACGCTTTCTTAACGCACCCGACCATGCAAATATTGTAGCCACTGAGTTTGTTGAGGTTGTCTCGCCCTTTTGGTACTTATAGTAATGACGTTGAACTGTTCCGTGAGCCGCCTCATACTCATACTTTCCATCGGGTGATACAAGAACAGATGTCATCATTGCAAGTGAGCCGTATGCTGTTGCTACCATATCGGACATAACATCTCCGTCATAGTTTTTACAAGCCCATATATATCCGCCCTCTGAACGGATTACACGTGCCACTGCATCGTCAATTAATGTGTAGAAATATTCGATACCGTTAGCCTCGAACTTATCCTTATACTCATTCTCGTAAATCTCTGCAAAGATATCCTTAAATCTATGGTCATACTTCTTTGAAATTGTATCCTTTGTAGCAAACCATACGTCCTGCTTTAAGTCAAGCGCATAGTTAAAGCAAGCTCTTGCAAACGACTCGATACTTTCGTCACGGTTATGCAAACCCTGTATAATACCGCCGTTTTTAAACTCGTGTATAAGCTCTTTTTTAACGTTGCCGTCTTTATCCGTCATAACAAGCTCTGCTGTACTTCCCGCCTCAACCTGCATTTCAACGTTCTTATATACGTCACCGTATGCGTGACGTGCAATCGTAATAGGCTTTGTCCATGTAGGAATATAAGGTACTATACCGTTTACAAGGATTGGTGTTCTGAACACTGTACCGTCAAGAATGGCACGGATAGTACCGTTAGGTGACTTCCACATCTCCTTTAAGTTATACTCTGTCATACGAGCCGCATTAGGTGTGATTGTTGCGCACTTTACAGCTACTCCGTATTTTTTTGCCGCCTCGGCACTATCTATAGTTACCTGGTCGTTCGTTTCGTTACGATGTTCAAGACCAAGGTCATAATATTCTGTCTTTAAATCTATATATGGAGTTAATAGAATATCCTTTATCATTCTCCATATTACTCTTGTCATCTCGTCGCCGTCCATTTCAACGATTGGCGTCGTCATTTGAATTTTACTCATCTTACTTTTTCCTTTCGACATTATTCTATAAAGATAAACAGGGATTCTGTACATATTTTGCAGAATCCCTATTACTCTCATTTTGCTTACGCTTTTTTTGTTGTTTTAACAGCAGGCTTAGCCTCTGCCTTTTTAGCCTCAACCTTCTTGGGTTCTGCTTTCTTTGTTTCAACTTTTACTTCTGCCTTTTTTACAGGCTCTGCTTTTTTAGCCGGCACTACTTTCTTAGTCTCTGCCTTCTTTGCAGGAGCTTTTTTTGCAGGAGCTTTCTTTGCAGGTGCCTTGTACGGAGCAATTGCATCCTTTAATGTATCAAGCTTTGCAAAATCGCCCTTTGCTGTTGCAACACCCTTTTCAATTGCAGCATCAAGTGTTGTCTTTCCAGCAAGGATGTCCATAAGTGCCTTTCTTGCAATATCAATCACTGCATCATTATCACGGTAATCGTAGCCCTCTACTGCAAGCTCTCCGTTTGATGCCTTAAAATAAAATGTGCCTCCGCAATCTTCATCTGTCATAGTGACCTGAACTGCCATATCTGCAAGCTTTGAAGCGTCTGCCTTAGCAAATTCTGTTTTGATTTTCTTTAAAGCGTTTTCAAATGTCATTACATAATCTCCTTTCAACACATATCACCTTATCTTACACATACAGTATATATTAAAATGTTTTTCCTGTCAATACAATTTGGAATTTTTGTTATATTTATTAATAAAACCGTATGTTTATGCGTTTTTTTTGTTGTTTATACAGTCTTATTTACCTCTGCTGCCTTGAGTGTGTTTTTCATAAGCATCGCAATAGTCATCGGACCTACTCCGCCCGGTACGGGAGTAATTGCGCCTGCCACCTCTTTTGCTGTGTCAAACTCCACGTCACCCACAAGTGTTTTAGGTGCAATTCTGTTTATTCCTACGTCTATTACTACCGCGCCTTCCTTTATCATATCGCCTGTTATGAAATTCGGAATACCCACCGCCGCAACGAGAATATCGGCTGACTTTGTCTTTGCCTTTAAATCCTTTGTTTTGGAGTGACATACAGTTACTGTTCCGTTTTGATGAAGAAGTAACATTGACATAGGCTTTCCTACAATGTTTGAACGGCCTACGACTACACATTCCTTACCTGTAACGTCTATGCCTGACTCCTTAATAAGCTCCATAACGCCTGCGGGTGTACACGGTACAAAATCATAGTTGCCTGTCATAATCTTTCCGACATTTATGGGATGAAATGCGTCCACGTCCTTTTTCGGGTCTATTGCATTTATAATAGCCTCCTCATTAATGTGTTTCGGAACGGGAAGCTGACAAAGTATACCCGATACTGTATTGTCATTATTGAGCTTGTTAATAAGCTCAATTACTTCTTCCTCTGTGGTTTCTTCGGGCAGCTTATACTCAAAAGAGTTAATTCCGATGTATTCGCAAGCCTTTTTCTTATTTGCGACATATACCTTACTTGCCGGATCTTCTCCCACGAGAATTACGGCGAGTCCCGGATTTATTCCCTCTTTTTTGAGATTTGCCACCTGAACCTTCATTTCGTCCTTTATTCTGTCCGATACTTCTTTTCCCATTAGTAGTTTTGCCATAGTTATATTCGCTTCCTTTCTCTTTATACGGCGGCACAAGACATTTTGGTGACCTGCCTATTAAATCCTCTCTGCCTGCCGTTATAAGTGCTTCTCGCACAATTTTATAATTGTCAGGGTTTTTAAACTGCAACAATGCACGCTGCATCGCTTTTTCCTTAGGTGTTTTTGCAACATACACCTCTTTCATGGTAAAGGGGTCAAGTCCTGTATAATACATACACGTTGACACCGTACCGGGTGTAGGATAAAAATCCTGTACCTGCTGTGGGTTGATTTTATTTTCGTTAAGATACTCAGCAAGAGTAACTGCATCATTTAATGTAGAACCAGGATGGCTTGACATTAGATACGGTACAAGATATTGCTTTAAGTTCATTTCGTGATTAAGCTTATAGAACTTATCCGAAAAGCGTTTATATACACTGTTTTCAGGCTTGCCCATATACTTTAAAACATTATCTGACACGTGCTCAGGTGCGACCTTTAGCTGACCGCTTACGTGATATTTCAACAGTTCCCTGAAAAAAGCATCATTTTTATCTGCTATAAGGTAATCAAAACGTATTCCCGAACGTATAAAGACTTTTTTCACGTTGGGAAGCTTACGCAGTTTACGCAACAGCCCAAGATACTTTGTATGGTCTATTTTCATATTTTTACAGGGCTTGGGATACAAGCAATGCTTCAGCTTACACGCTCCTACCGTTTTTTGCTTATCACACGCAAGCTCACGAAAATTCGCCGTAGGACCGCCCACATCGTGGATATAACCCTTGAAGTCTTTATCCTGTGTCATAAGCCTTGCTTCTTTTAAAATACTTTCGTCACTGCGTGATGTTACAATTCTGCCCTGATGGAATGCCAAAGCACAGAAACTGCAATTACCGTAACAGCCGCGATTTAATGCAAGAGAGAACTTTACCTCCTCAATAGCTTTTATACCGCCATACTTTTCATAAACAGGATGATACGTACGCATATACGGTAAATCATAAACCTCGTCAAGCTCTTTTGTGCTTAAGGGTGGCTGTGGCGGAAGCTGTATAAGATACTTATCGCCATGCTTTTGTGCAAGTGCCTCTCCTATATACGGATTTTGCTCGATATACTGTTCTCTACAGGATATTGCGTATGCTCTTTTATCTGAAACGCAATCCTCATACGATGGTATTTCTTTATATCCGTCAGCATGAGACGATACAAAGCACGTACCATTAACAGTTGTTATCTCATTTACTTTAACACCATCATTTAACAAATCTGCAATCTCTGCTACCTGTCGTTCACCCATACCATATATCAATATATCCGCACGTGAATCAAACAGCACAGACCGCCTCACCTTGTCACTCCAATAATCATAATGGGCAAACCGTCTGAGACTTGCCTCTACCCCACCAATGATTATCGGAATATCACCAAATGCCTCTCGTACACGATTACAGTATACTATGGTTGCACGGTCAGGTCTTTTGCCTGCAACATTGCCTGGCGAATATGCATCATCATGACGTTTTTTCTTGCTTACAGTGTAATGATTGACCATACTGTCCATATTGCCTGCGCACACCATAACGCCCAGTCTCGGCTTGGGGTACTTCTTAAAATCATCAGCATTATGCCAATTGGGTTGAGATAATATAGCTACACGGTAACCACGGCTTTCAAGCACACGTGATATTATCGCATGTCCGAAGCTTGGATGATCTACGTATGCATCACCTATTACAAACAAAAAATCATAATAGTCCCAACCACGCTTTTCTATTTCAGACGGTGTTACAGGCAAAAAATCATTCTTCAAAATCTTCCTCCTCCGTTACACCGTTGTATGCCATATCTGCATGAGAAACGAGTACATCTCTCGGTTTTGAGCCGTTAGGCGGTGATACTATTCCACGTGACTCCATCTGGTCGATTATTCGTCCTGCACGTGCATAGCCTACTCCTAATCTGCGCTGTATCATAGATGTTGAAATCTTACCCAACTCTACTGCAAGATTTATTGCATCGTTTAAGAGAGCGTCACCATCCTCCTCCTTATCGGGTGTTACACCGTTTTCACCAAGTGATACTCTTTCTATATGCTCCTCCAAATCCTCACTGTAATGAGTGACGGGAGATGACTCCTTTATATACTCTACTATTCTTTCAACCTCACCATCGGATACAAATGCACCCTGTACACGTGTGGTAGACCTTGCTCCTGCCGGGAAGTAAAGCATATCACCCATTCCCAAAAGCTTTTCCGCACCTGCCTTATCAAGTATTGTACGGCTGTCTACCTGTGATGATACAAAGAACGCAATTCGTGAAGGCACGTTTGCCTTAATAAGACCTGTAATAACATCTACAGACGGTCTTTGCGTTGCAATAATAAGATGTATTCCCGCCGCTCTTGCAAGCTGTGCGAGACGGCATACGTAATCCTCAACCTCTTTTGCCGCAACCATCATAAGGTCTGCAAGCTCATCTATGATAATTACAAGCTGCGGGATTTTCTCTCCTCCTGTCTTTTCCATCAGTTTATTATACATTTCAAGCTTTCTCACACCTGAATTTTTAAACAGCTCATAACGCCGCATCATCTCCGTCACTGCCCAGTTAAGCGCACCTGCCGCTTTTTTTGCCTCCGTAACAACAGGTATTAGAAGATGCGGTATACCATTATATACGCCCAATTCAACCTGTTTGGGGTCAATCATCATAAGCTTAACCTCATTAGGATCTGCCTTATAAAGAATTGACGTAATTATAGTGTTTATACATACAGATTTACCTGATCCTGTAGCACCTGCAATAAGCGCATGAGGCCATTTTGCAATATCGCCCACAATTACGTTACCGCCTATATCCTTGCCAAGGCACACCGTAAGCTTTGATTTTGAGTTTTTAAATTCAGGCGAATCAAGCATTTCTCGGATTGTAACTGGTGTTACGTTATTATTGGGTATTTCCACACCCACAGTTGCCGCCTTACCCGGTACAGGGGCTATAAGCACCGTTGACACCGCAAGATTAAGTGCGATATCATCGGCAAGTCCGACAATTTTAGCGAGTTTGATACCGCTTTCGGGCTGGATTTCAAAACGTGTAACCGTTGGTCCTTGCGTTACCTGTACAGGCTTTGCCTTGACACCGAAATTGTCAAGGACTGCAATCAACTGCTCCGCCTTTGTATATAGCTCACGACGTTTATCACCTGACACAGGCTTTGCCGCATCAAGCAAATCAATCGTTGGGAATTTGTACTCAAACACCTCCGTAGCCATAGCATCTTCAATCTCGTCGCTGTATACTTCCTTTTCAGCTTCAGTCAGTTTTTTCTCCTTTACAGGCTTTTCCTCCTGCTTTGGTGCCTCACCATCAGCTTCATCAGGCTCGTCCTTTGGTGTGTCAAAGGACATATTATAAATATCAAATTTCTCCTCATTTGCGGGGTTTTCTTTATATATATCACTATTGGTGACAATCTTACCCGAATCAACGTCTCTTGAGAAACCATTTATAACCTCCATTTCGGGATTTTTTTTGCCTCGTTTCCTTATCCTTGATGACAGGCTCTCGGGTAAATCCTCATCACCAGGCATATCAAAATTTAAAACATTAGTCTGACGTCTTTCCTCATCTTCAAGAATAGCATCTTCTTCACGGCGTATCCGTTCATTTTCTTCGTGCTTTGTTTTTACCCTTTCGCCTACTCTGCCTGAAAAACCGACAAGATTATTTATTCCTTTTTCTATGTATGGCAAAAAGTTCACATTTGCTATAAATGACGCAAGTGTTATAAATAATATTAATAATATTATAAACGAGCCCACAGAACCGATAAGATTTGACATAACGTTTGCTATAGCAACACCTACAACTCCTCCGCCGTTTATTCTGCTTGCACATATTTCATAAGCACTGCTCACACCGTAGTCTGCAAATATTCCTATCATAGCGCATAAATCACACATCAGTGCTAATGTCAATATAAACTTCAGCCAAAACTTTCCCAATGATTTGTAATATGCCAGATATATGAGTGTTCCGCAGAACAGAACAGGCACCATATATGCCATTACACCGAATACTCCGCCGAAGAAGGAACGTACCGCCTCGGCAAGCACAGCGTCTGTATTTATGTACATAAACAGTGATGTGAACACAAAAAGCACCGACCATGTCAGTCCGTGTATAAAAATGGGACTTTTAAGAATACTTGCCTCTGTATTTTTCTTTGAGGCTTTTTTCTTAGCTGTCGTACCCCTTCCTTTTGTATTGGTCCTTTTTTTAGTGGTTTTTTTATTAGCCATTTCTATTCCTCTATTTGTTGTTTTATTGTTATTTAGCTACACAGATAAATCGTTGTTTAATATCCTACCGCAAATCCAAAGACTTGCTCTGCAAGGCTTTATGTAGTTATTATACCATAGATAAACAAAAAAATCTACCCCTAATTTTTAATATATATCTATACTTTTTAAACCGCATACACTTGATAAAAAACGCAAAAAAAATGCGAGAGTGTCCGCCCTCGCATTTTCTGTAAAATCAACCGTTATTTTTTGTATAATTCAAAAGTCCACCAGCATACAGCATTTCTTTTTGTCTGTCAGAGAAACTAACAGCACATTCAAAATCAAAGCCCTTTGTTACGTTTGTAACCTTAATTATATCGCCGTTCTTTATCTGCTCAGCGACATTTGAAATCATAAGCTCATCATCCTGACCTATTCTGTCATAATCCGCCTCGTTTGCAAATGTCATAGGAATAATACCTGCATTTATAAGGTTTGCCATGTGAATTCTTGCAAACGACTTAGTAATAACAGCCTTAACGCCAAGATACAACGGTGCTAATGCCGCAT
>JAQXXM010000020.1 GCA_029226065.1 Clostridiales bacterium | reverse complement strand
AGTATTTTAATATGACTCCAAAGGAGATGCGGAAAAAATACAGGATTTAATCCTTTACTGTTTCTTTCTGCAGCCGTCAATCTGTATATTCTGACCGGATATGTAGCTTGCCTCATCACTTGCAAGGAAGCATATAAGATTAGCGTTTTCCATATCCGTTCCTGTTCTTCCCATAAATGAAAGCTCGCTGTTTTCAAAATAATTCATATCCTTGTTTTCACTGGGGCTGACGCTCCCCGGCGATACGCAGTTAACAAGTACGCCTTTATCCGTAACCTCCTTTGCAAGCGCTTTTGTCATTGCAATCAATGCACCTTTGGTTGCTGAATAATGTACCATATTTGCATTGCCGTACACACCTGCAACAGAGGATACATTTATAATCCTGCCATAACCGTTTTCAAGCATTTTGGGGAGTACGGCTTTTGTAAAGTAAACCACTCCCATAATATTTACATCAATGAATTTTTTCCACTCATCTGTTGGTGTATCGACAAACAGCGACCAGCAACGCCAAAGTGCCGCATTATTCACAAGAATATCTATTTTTCCAAATACTTTTTCGGCTTTAGCGATTATTTCATATACGGTGTTTTCATCTGTAACGTCACATTCACAGGTCATAATATTATCGGAGTAGGTTTTTAATTCATCTTTTAACTCCGAAAGCTTTTCAGCATTGACATCCACAAGTACAAGATTTGCCCCCTCTTGTGCTAATTTTAATGCTACCGCACGCCCTATTCCGACAGCTGCACCTGTTACAAGTGCTGTTTTATCTTTAAATTTCATAATTCCCAATCCTTTTCGCAAATTAAAGTCTACATATTATCTCTTATCGCCTTTACCGCACTCAAAAGTGGTTGAGTCGCAGTTGCAAGTGCATCATGTTCATGTACGCACAGATACATACAACAGCCAAGCTCTCCGCCTATTCGTCTTATGATGCTACATTCATCAACACAAAGGAATAAAAACGGAATGTCAAGCTTTTCCTTAAGCATATTAATTATTTTAAGGTTTTCCAACTGCTCCTCCATATTCGATGCACCCGTCACTATCTTACATATATCCGCACCTCGGCTCTGGTGCTCTAAAGCTATTTCAAGAACCCTCTCGGCAGGAGTATATTTGTATACGTGCGAGGACATCAAAACCTTTGCGCCCTTGTCATGAATTTTCCTTATGAGCACCTTTTGCTTTTCTATTGCCGTTTTATCAACCGCAACCTCGTCAGGCTGTCTGTCAAAGTAATCACCCATAACATCGCACAAATCAGCTCCGCACTCTGCAAATTCTATAAGTTCCTTTGCAAGCACTTCATCAGATTTTCCCTCATTTGTTGTATGTCTGTAGTTCGTTATATATACAGGCTTATCCTTTGTATATGTAAACAAATCGCGGTAAACCTCTTTTGTTCTGTATTCGGGCTTTAACTGCTCAAACTGCATACCGAAAGCCTCCGCACCCTCGGGAACAGATTTATCTATAAGCTCCTTTATTCTGTCGGGATTGTCTGCCTGCACCATAACAGTAAGCAAGGCTTTATCATTTTCAAAAAAAGAACGTTTCATAATTAACAATTTCTCCTCGCTGCGTTTCTTCCGCCGTCTATCATTATGTTCTCACCGTCTATAAACTGTCCCTTTTCAGACGCCACAAATAAAATTAAATCAATAATTTCCTGCGGCTCTGCGGCTCTGCCCATAGGCGTTCCCATCTTTGCCATATCTGCTCTTGTAAGTACCGGCCCCGGTGAAATGCAGACGCATCTTATATGATGGGGTGCGCCGTACTGTGAAATTGATTTAGTAAGACCGTACATAAGCCCTGCTTTCGCTGTGGGGTAATCCATACCCTGTCCGTCACCCTCAGCGCCTGAGATAGAACCGATATTTATTATAAGACCGCTGTTCTGTTCCCTCATCTGTTTTAATACCGCATGAGCAAAATAGAACGGCCCTTTTAAGTTTACGTCAAGTCCCCAGTCAAACACATCAATAGGAACATCAGGAAAATCCGCTTCCCAGCCTACGTTTAACATCCGTCTTGCCGTACCGCCGGCAAAGTTTGCCATAATATCAATGCTACCGAAAACTTCGACCGCCTTATCACGCGCCGCACATACCTGTGCATAATCTCTTACATCGCAAATAACACCAACAGCTTTGCCCTTGCCCTTTTCGTTAATTTCCTTGACCTTTTCGTCAAGAACCTTCTCGTTTACATCACACATAACAACATTTCCGCCCAAATCCGTAAAATTCTGGGCAAATAGAAGTCCCATACCCGATGCCGCACCTGTTGAAATTGCCGTTTTTCCTGTAAAGTCCATATACATCACCCTCCATAAAATATAATGATATACACATTATAAAACCATACAATTTTTATTGCAATGCGTAAAACGATATTACTTTGATGTTTTTGATACTTTTTTATGTTTTTTCTTGATTTTATTTAAGAAAAGGAGTATAATTATATCATAAAAACAAGGGGGATAAAAAATGCTTGAAAATATTACAATAACCGATATTACCGAAACCTTTACCGTTTTTTCACCTAAAGGGAGATTTGAAAAAATCAATGACAGAAAAACTTATGGACTTTCGTTTTGCAACGAGGGGCAGATTACATACGTACATAACGGAACTAAAACTATATCCGACAAAAACCATGCCGTTATTCTTCCTCAAGGTCAATCCTATACTCTTTACGGCAATAAAACAGGGATATTTCCTGTCATAAATTTCACTTGCACAGAACTATTATGCGACACCGTTATTTCTTTACCTATGGACAATTCAGAACCATTTATCAAGGATTTTGATCGTCTTCATTCATTGTCATTGTTTGGCAATAACAGATCGGAAATTATGAGCATTTTTTATCATATACTGCACCGTCTCTCATCACAAAGCTCGCCGTCAAGAGTAATTATGTCTGCTATTAAGTATCTTGAAAATAATTATCAAAATCCCGACCTGACAAATACAGAGCTTGCAGAACAGTGCAACCTGAGCGAGGTATATTTCCGCCGTGTCTTTACAAGCTGTTACAATATGACACCCAAGCAATTTTTAATAGATATACGGATAAACAAAGCAAAACAGCTACTCTCAGAGGGTGCGTTAAAGATAAACGCCGTTGCCATAAACTGCGGTTTTTCAAACCAATACCATTTTTGCCGTGTGTTCAAGCAAAAAACAGGGCTTACTCCTACGGAGTATATGAAACAGAACAGTATCTATAAAATATAACGCTGTATTTTTTACTTAAAAAAGCTTGAAATATCAGGCTCAATGTGATATAATACTTCAATATAATTATTATATGTATGATAAAATGCATTTTTATGTGCTGATTTACGAATAACGAAAGGATATGAACAAAAAATGGATTTACCGTTAAGTGAAATCGAGCTTGCCGCTAAACGTCTTAAAAATACGGTTCATAAGACAAAGCTTGAAAAGTCGACTACTTTTTCAAATATGACAGGCGGAGAGATATATTTTAAATACGAAAACCAACAAAAGACAGGTTCATTTAAAATCAGAGGCGCATCGAACAAGATAGCCGCTTTGGTAGAACGAGGTGAAATAAAAGCCGCCGTTGCTTCGTCTGCAGGCAACCACGCACAGGGTACTGCTTATGCATCAAAGGTACATGGAATACCCGCAGTTATATGTATGCCAAAATCTACACCTATAGCAAAGGTTGAGGCTACAAAGGGCTACGGTGCAAAAGTAGTGCTTGACGGCGATTGCTATGACGATGCATACAAGAAAGCACTTGAAATAGTAGAAAAGGAAGATGCTACATTTATTCACCCCTATGATGATTTAGAGGTTATGGCAGGTCAGGGCACTATTGGTATTGAGATACTTGAAGCCTTGCCGACAGTTGATGTTATTATTGTCCCCGCAGGTGGCGGCGGTCTTTTGGCAGGTGTTGCGGCTTGCATAAAGCAGATAAATCCACGTGTCAAGGTTATAGGTGTACAGGCAGAGGGTGCTCCAGCAGTAGCAAAATCCTTTGCCGAGAAAAAGCACGTGTCAACTGAATATTCACGGACAATCGCCGACGGTATATCGGTTAAAAATCCAGGTGAGAAAACAATAGAATTAATAAACAAGTATGCAGATGATGTTGTCACGGTATCAGAGGCCGAAATTTCAGAGGCGATACTATACCTCATTGAGCGTACAAAACAAGTTGTTGAGCCGGCAGGTGCCACACCTCTTGCGGCAGTTTTATCAGGCAAGGTAGATGTTGCAGGCAAGAAAACAGTTTGCGTACTATCGGGCGGTAATATTGATGTGTCGTTTATAACACGTATCATTGAGCTTGGTCTGTCATCACGTGGCCGTAAGATAAAATTCCGTGCTGTACTTCTTGATATCCCGGGCAGTCTTGAGCATCTTTCACGTGTTCTGCGTGACGCTAATGCTAACATTATCATGGTGCAGTACGACCGAATGAGTAAAGACCTTGATCCTAACGAGGCAATTATTCATATTGCATGCGAAGTCGGAGGTACGGAGCATGGCAGAAAAGTAATTAAGGCACTTGAAAGCAACGGCTATTCTATTACCATAGAATAAATAACGGAGATTAATTATGATTACGAAATCACTCATTTCTCTTATATACGAAACCGCATCCATACAGCGTTGGAATGACCACATACGTCCGTCAGCAGGTTTTACCGAGCTTGACAAACAGGCACATAAAATGTTTTATGCCTACGTACTTATGAAATGTGAGGGCGAGGACAAGGTTGATTTGCAAAAGCTTGTGGAGGGTGGTATTGCTGAGTTTTTCCACAGATGTATACTGACAGATATCAAGCCGCCAATATACCATAAGCTTATGAAGGAAAAGGGCGAACAGATAAACAAGTGGGTTATCGAACAGCTGCGTGAACCGATGGAGGGTATCGGCGGTGGTTTCTTTGAACGTCTTGAACGATACTTTCTTGACGAGGGCTATGCCGACCTTGAAAAGAGGATTTTAAAAGCGGCACACTACTATGCAAGTAACTGGGAATTTAAGATTATCTACTCTATGAACCAGTATACCTACGATATCGAGTCTGTAAAAACAGGTACATACCGTGACCTTAAGGCGTGCAACACCTTTGATGGATTTACACGTTTTGAGCGTGACGCATTTTTGCAGGAGTTTTTGTCGCTTATCGGCAAGCTTCGCTATCAGCAACGCTGGGCAAAGGCGGTGCGTATGCCACAGACTTATGTTATGGGGCACATGCTTGTTGTGGCAATCCTCTCCTACTTTATGACTTTGGAGCTTGATTTGCCATGTCAAAAACGTCTTGTAAATAATTTCTTTGCAGGATTGTTTCACGATGTGCCCGAGGCATTGACACGAGATATTGTGTCACCTATTAAAAAATCAGTTGAGGGGCTTGGCGAAATTCTTGCGGAAATTGAAAGAGAGCAAATGCACGAGGTTATTTATCCTATGCTCCCAAAAGAATGGCATAACGAGATTTCGTATTTCACAAATGATGAGTTCTCTTCCAAGATAATTTTAGATGACAAGCCTCAAATAGTCACATCTGATGAGATTAACAAAAGCTATAACGATAACAACTTCTCACCCGTAGACGGTCAGATTATTCGTGGCTGTGATCATCTTTCAGCGTATATAGAAGCATATATGTCACTTTCATACGGCATTAAGTCAGAGCCCATATTAAATGGCTATAATCAGCTTAAAGACGATTACAAGGACAAGATTATCGGCGGAATAAATTTCGGTATTCCGTTTGGGTATTTTGATATATAATGAGAAAGAAAACAGTATTAGATACATACGATAAGGTCAAGGAAAAGGCACTGCGGTTACTGGAATTTCGCTCACATTCCGAGTATGAGTTACGCCAAAAACTGCGTATGGCGGGTGCGTCTGACGAGCATATCGAACAAGCTCTCGAATTTTGCCGTCATTACGGCTTTGTTAATGACAAAAGCTACGCTTTAGGCAAAGCACGTGACCTTATCAATCTGAAAAGATACGGATTACGCCGTGTAAAGAGTGAGCTTAAGATGAAAGGTATCGACAGCGTTATAATTGACGAGGTTATGCAATCCCTCGATTGTGATGACGAATGTGATATTCTTATTGAACTTGTAGAAAAACGGCTTAAGGGTGATTTTTCCGACAAGAACAGTGATAAGTGCATACGCTATTTCGTATACAGAGGCTATGACATATATGATATTAAAAACGCTATGCAGACAGTAAAAGAAAGGAGCGACTGCCCCGATGAATTTTAACATAGGTATGGTATCATTAGGCTGTGCCAAGAACCAAACCGATGCAGAAACAATGCTTGCTATTTTGCAGGACGAGGGATACAAAATCGTAAGTGACCCCGAGGATGCCGATGCAATTATAGTAAACACTTGCGGATTTATTGATTCGGCAAAACAAGAGTCAATAAATACAACACTTGAAATGGCACAATATAAGACTGATGGCAAATGTAAATTGCTAATTATGACGGGATGTCTTGCAGAAAGATACGCCAAGGACATTACAGATGAGCTTCCCGAGGTTGATGCTGTTTTAGGTACGGGCGATTATGATAAAATAGCGGAAATTATCAAATCCGCAAGAGAAAGCGCATCAGCACCTGTTATGACAAATAACATCGACCGCACTCCCGAGTGTGCGTTACCAAGAGTATTGCTCACTCCCCCCTACACCGCATATTTGAAAATTGCCGATGGCTGTGACAATAATTGTACATATTGCGCTATTCCGAAAATACGTGGTCATTTCAGGAGCCGTAAGCCTGAGGATATAATATCCGAGGCAAAAAGTCTTCGTGACCGTGGCGTAAAAGAGTTAATTCTCATTGCACAGGATACCACAAGGTACGGTACAGACATTGGTACAACCCTTGCACAACTGCTTGATGAGCTTGCAAAGATTGACGGTATTGAATGGATAAGAGCCCATTACTACTATACAGAGGCAATTACAAAAGAGCTTATTGATACAATGGCAAAGTATGATAACATCTGCAATTACATAGATATGCCCATCCAGCACGCCGATAATTATATACTAAGAAGAATGGCACGCAGAACAACCATCGAGGAAATCGAAGAAAAAATTGCATATATGCGTAAGACACTGAAAAACTGCTATATACGAACATCTATTATAGTAGGCTTCCCCGGCGAAACAGAGGAGCATTTCAAAAACCTGTATGATTTTGTTAAACGCACAAAGTTTGACAGAATGGGTGTATTTACATATTCATGCGAGGAGGGTACTCCTGCTGCGGAGTTTGATATGCAGATACCCGAGGATGTAAAAGAACAGCGTTATGATGCATTAATGAGCCTGCAACAAGGCATATCACTTGAACTAAACCAATCCAAAATCGGTACGGTTATTGATGTTATTGTCGAAGGCTATGATGAGGATAACTTCCTTTTCTACGGCAGAAGCAGAGGCGACAGCATTGATGTTGACGGTATGGTGTATTTCGGTACAGAAGATGAGGTTTCCCCTGGAGATATAATAAAGGTGAAAATCCTTGATGCGTCAGAGTATGACTTAACAGGACAACGTGTGTAAAATCGTAATACGTCTGATTACAACTCAGGCTACTATTAATTAAAGGCTGAATTTAATTAGTCGGAGTGTGCTTTTTCAGCGATTTGATTATACTCACTGTATATCAAATTGCGGAATAAGTGCAATACGGCTGATTGGAATTCAGGCTACATTAAAAGGAGATTTTTTTATGAACTTAGCTAACAAACTCACTATACTTCGTGTGGTACTTGTACCGGTATTCATTGCGTTTATGTCTGTAGACGCAGTCTGGGCAAAAATAATAGGACTTATCGTTTTTATTTTGGCATCGCTAACGGATATGCTTGACGGAAAAATTGCCCGTTCAAGAAATATGATAACAACTTTCGGTAAATTTGCCGACCCCCTTGCCGATAAAATGCTGACTACTGCGGCATTCCTTGTATTTATGCAGGAGGGCATTATAAACGCATGGCCTGTATTTATAATACTTGTACGTGAATTTGCAGTGTCGGGTATACGTCTTGCGGCAGCTGCCGAGGGTGAGGTTATCGCCGCATCATTCTGGGGTAAATTTAAAACAGTTACCCAGATGATATCTATTGTTATAGGTATTATTCTTATGTGTATTCCTGATTTTGTGATAGGCAACCTCGCTTCGCTTATAACACAGATACTTGTATGGATATGCGTACTATTTACAGTTATTTCAGGTGTTGAATATATCGCAAAAAACTGGAAGCTTATGAAGTTAAAATAAATACAATATTATTGAAAGGATATATAAAATGGAAAACATACTAAAAGAGCTTAAATTTGACGAAAAAGGACTTATACCTGTCGTTGTACAGGATGTGATGACAAAAGAAGTGCTTATGGTTGCATATATGACAGCCGAAACACTTAAAATGACTCTTGAAACAAAGAAAGCAACTTTCTTCTCACGCTCACGTAACGAAGTGTGGGTAAAGGGCGAAACATCAGGTCACACTCTCGATGTTGAAGGTATTAAGGTTGACTGTGACGGTGATTGTCTTGTTATATTTGCACATCCCAACGGCCCTGCATGCCACACAAATAACCGTTCGTGCTTTTATAGAAGCATCAAGGACGGCGAACTTGTTACAGACACAAAACAAGGCGGTGTGAGCGATATTCTTATGCGTGAACAGGCAGTTATAATTGACAGAAAAGTGAACCCCGAGGACGATTCATATACAAACTATCTGTTTAACAAAGGCGAGGATAAGATACTTAAAAAGGTCGGCGAAGAAGCGGCAGAGGTCGTTATCGCAGGCAAAAATCGTGACAAAGACGAAATCAAGTACGAAACGGCAGATTTACTGTATCACCTGTCCGTTATGCTCGTTGACAACGATATGACATGGAATGATATTTTTGAGGAAATGGAAAACCGTGCATAATTTTCAAATTGAGAACAAAATCCCTCCTTACAGCATACTATACTGTAACGGAGGGATTTTTATGCTGAACTTTTGTATGTGCGGTGCCGCAAAAACCGTAGGTCTTGCAGTTTTAGCCTTCACAGTAGGGGTCTTGATAGGTATGTTATGCCCTATTCAGGTTCTTGCAGTGATTGAGCTTATATTGCTCGTCTTAGTAGGTTATCTCTGCTTATGCAAGTGGTGAAATTTTATTTTTAAGGAGTGTGTCACTATGAAAATTGTTGTTAAACGTGTACCTAAGGCTCTTACTGGAATAGTAAAACTTCTTTTTGGATTTTAAACACAAAAGCACACCCTATGGAGTGCCGTAACACTCCAAGGGTGTGGTTTATTCATACCTCTTCTATTATAGGTAATATCATCGGATTTCGCTTAGTTCTGTCATATATATACTTTGCAACTGATGATTTAATGTTATTTTTCATCATTGACCAGTCAACATTGTGTCGTGACAAACTTGTTTCAACAGCTTCTGTCGAAACCTGCTTAATTCCCTCAATAAGCTGTTCCGCTTCACGGACATATACAAAGCCTCTTGAAATAACATCAGGCTTTGATGCTATCTCACGTTTCTCATTGTCTATTGTAGTTACTATAATTATCAATCCATCTTGAGCAAGATGCTTTCTGTCACGCAGTACGATATTTCCTACGTCACCCACGCCAAGTCCGTCTACAAGCACCTGTCCTGCCTGAACATTGCCCGTTATTTTCGCACCCTCCGAATCAAGCTCCAATACCGATCCGTTTGACAGCACAAAAGAGTTTTGCCCAGGTATTCCCATCTCTTCAGCAAGTCGCTTATGCAATACCAGATGACGATGTTCACCATGGACAGGAATAAAATACTTCGGCTTTACAAGCGACATTATAAGCTTTAATTCCTCCTGGCACGCATGGCCTGATACGTGAACGTCCATAAGTGACTTATAAATAACCTCTGCTCCTATTTTAAATAGCTCGTTTATGACATTTGAAACGGCTTTCTCATTTCCGGGTATTGGCGATGCGGATATGATTATAAGGTCATCCTTTGTCACTTCAACCTTTCTGTGGTCTGAAAATGCCATTCTTGTAAGGGCACTCATAGGCTCGCCCTGTGAGCCTGTTGTTATTATTACTACTTCATTAGGTCTGTATTTCTTAATATTGTCTAAAGTTATCAGTACGCCTTCAGGGACTTTCATATAGCCCAACAGAATAGAAATTTCTACAATGTTCTCCATACTTCTGCCTGAAATTGCTACTTTTCTTCTATTTTTTGCCGCCGCATCAATAATCTGCTGTACTCGGTGAACATTCGACGCAAAGGTCGCTACTATAATTCTCTTATCACAGTTCTGGAATATATTTTCAAATTTACGTCCCACGGTTTTTTCGCTCATTGCATAGCCCGGCCGTTCTACGTTAGTAGAATCAGACATCAACGCAAGAACTCCCTCTTTACCCAACTCGCCAAGACGTGCAAGGTCTATCACATCACCCACTATAGGTGTCGAGTCAATCTTGAAGTCACCCATGTGTACAACTGTTCCTGCGGGAGTCTTTATTGCCAATGCAACGGAATCGGCTATAGAATGGTTGGTTGTAATGAACTCAACTGCAAAGAACTTGCCCGCCGTAACCTCCTGACCGTGACGTACACGTACAAGCTTTACTAATGCTAAAAGGTTATGCTCCTTCAGCTTATGCTCAACCAATCCCAATGTAAGCTTTGTGCCGTAAACGGGTACGTTTATCTCCTTTAAAAAATACGGTAATCCACCGATATGGTCCTCGTGACCGTGGGTTAGAAAAATTCCTTTTATTTTTTGTCGATTTTTTACAAGATATGTTATATCATTGATTACCATATCGACACCCGGCATATCATCGTCCGGAAAAGCCATACCGCAATCAACAATTATTATCTCATTGCTGTACTCAAAGGCAGTCAAATTTTTTCCGATCTCATCAAGTCCGCCAATGGGTATTACTCTGAGCTTTTTAGTTTTTGCCATTATATCCTCCTTACTATTTATTTCCGACCTAATAAACACTCAATTCAGAATGTCCTTACTCTTATAGTATACCATAAAATGTACATAATAGTCAAGTATTTTACCATTAAACTGTGGAATGATACAAATAATTTACATTTATACATATTTTATGTAAACAATATAACAAATGGAATGTAAAAACAGTACATAACGTTCTGCACTATTTTTAACATCCCATTATAAACTATTCGACTTTGTTTAAAGCATCATTTACCCAACAGTGTGTATTAGCTTTATTAATCGTCCTGCTTATTCTGCTATTTTTTTATGTCTTGCCCTATAGTCTTGTATTATAGCGTCTGCCTCGTCTTTGAAAATATACTTAGGCGACAGAACGAAATCACCGATTACATCATAAGCACGTCCATAAATTGCAAAATCGTAGTTCAGATTTTCGCCGTTCAACAGTGAATACTGTAAATCATAATATGACTCAAGCTCAGGGTAATCCTCATGCTCATGCCATACGCCGTCATTGTCGAAGTAGCCAAAAGGATTAAGCTGCATAACATCCTTTTGCAGGTCGTCAAGATACATCTGAACACGGCTCTTTGGCAATCCTGCTATTTCCATAACCTTGTTTGATAAGAAACACGGGCTTGTACGTACACCGTCAGCTTCCTTTATGTCATAGTTCGCCCAAATCATAAACGGAGTAGTATACATTCTTGTCTGTTCCTCGCTCGTTATATCGTCAAGACTCTTGCCGTAAAGCTCTTCAAAGAACTCGTCCTCTACGGCAGGCTGATGGTCTCCGAACAATGCCACAACAACAGGCTCATCATAGTTTTCCAGCTCCGTTAAAAGCTCCTGCAATGCAATATCCGATTGTCTTACACATGATAGATACTGTTCCGTTTTCGGGTACACTCCGTTCATATTCTCAATCAAAACATCAGCTTCAAAATCTTCGTAATCAAAACCTCCGTGATTTTGCATTGTGATGTTAAATATAAACATTTTATCGTCTTTGTCCTTGCTGTAAAGCTGATTTAGCAAGGTACGGTAATTGCATCTGTCGCTTATATATTTACGCAGATACTCGTTTTCTTCGTTAAGAACTTCAAAATCCTCTATACTTATAAAATCATCAAATCCCAAATAGTCATATATTACATTACGCTGCCAGCCTTTTGCATAATACGGATGTATCGCAAGCGACTTATACCCCAAATTCTCCATGTGTGATGTCAGAGAATACGGCACCTTACTGTCAATTATATGCATATACGGAATAGTCGGTGATGAGAAAAGTCCTGTATTCATACCTGTCAAAAACTCATACTCGGAGTTACACGTCATACCGCCGAATGGTGATACAAGCGTTGTTCCCTTTATGACATTTTTAGACAGAGAATTAAAATACGGCAGAAATTCCTGATTTGTCTTAAAGTCACCAACAGTACGCAAGTCTGAAAAGCTTTCGTTCATTATCACGATTACGTTTGGTTTATCTTCAATATCAACTGCCAATTCATCGTATGCAGAAAGCCTGTCATTTACGGTCATCGGACTGTAGTTGTTCTTTTCCTCAAGTCCCATCTTTGTAGCATTAACGTAGAAACCTACTGCCGAGCCATGGTCACGGTTTGCGTTTCTCTGGCTGAACACCGATACGTCCCACACCGAATAATCCACATTTGTGACATACAAAACCATAAGCACGCCTGCAACAAGACCTGAAATATGTACAATCCATCTTTTCTTTTTCAAATCCATCTTTATCGGGAACTTGAATGCAAGCATAAAATGTGCAATTGCAAGCGTTGTTCCTGCAATCATTTCATATTTCAGATTGAACTTGTACTGGGATGCAACACCCATTGCTGTACCTATTGCCATAAAGTCCGTCGGCATAAGCGGCGAGCCTCTGAAAGAATAGATTATAAAGCTTATGGCATTATACAGGTATGACACACCCAATGCTGACAACGCCGAGACACGGAAGCTTCCTGTTATAAACAGTGCAAGTGCCGCAAATACTGCGTAAAACATAACGTTTATAAAGTAGAGATACACTCCTCCGTAATATGCACCATAAAACGGGATTGACTGATTCATCGCACCTAAAAGCGATATTATATATACAGCTATCGGTACTATTTTTTTTGCCCGATCACTCAGCTCAACCTTAAATCCGCCTAAAAAGAATATCAAAAGCGAACATACAAGAGACATTATAAAGCTCATCAGTTGTTCACTGCTCTTATGCACCTTAAACAAAACAAAATTGGCACACGAAAATGACCACATAAACAATGCAAAAGCAAGTGCTATGCCAAATTTCCACTTATTATTTACCTTAATCATTATAGCTCCTTATTATGTATATCAATAATTTTATTTAAACTACATTGTATTCAGTATACCACACTTTTCGCTATTTTTCAAGAATATATTTGTACAAAAAAACATATTTTAATATTATCATTTTGTTGCATGTCGTTTTTTGTAAATAATATTTATATTTTTACCAAACCCCTTTTCTTTTTATTGACAATATACAAAATTTATTATATAATATATTCAGTATAATTCAAAAAAAGGAGAAACACAATGGCAAAAATTTATAAGTTTCTTGCGTTTGATTTCGGAGCATCCTCAGGCAGAGCTATGCTTGCAAAATTTGACGGAAACAAAATCGAATTAGAGGAAAAACACAGGTTTTCAAATGATCCTGTCAATATAAACGGCAGTTTATATTGGGATGTATTACGTTTATTCTATGAGATAAAGCAGGGCATCTTAAATTGCGTACATACAGGCGACGGTGATATTGACTCTATCGGTATAGATACCTGGGGTGTTGACTACGGACTTCTCGATAAAAACGATAAGCTTCTCTCTAACCCCTACCACTACCGTGACACACGAACTGACGGTATGTATGAAAAAGCATTTGAAATTGTTCCGAAAGAGGAAATTTTCAAGGAGACGGGAATTGCGTTTAACTGGTTTAATACTCTTTATCAGCTCCTTTCTTCAAAGTTGTCTGATGATGTGTCGTTAAAAGAAGCAAAAACGATGCTTTTTATACCTGATTTGTTTAACTATTTCCTTACAGGCAAAAAACGTACTGAATACACTATAGCATCAACGTCACAGATGTTTAATTCACAAAAATACGACTGGTCAAGAGAAATGCTTGATAAGTTTGGAATTAACCCCGATATGTTACCTGAAATGGTCTACCCCGGGGAAATAATAGGCACCATTAAGCCTGAACTTGCAGAGGAGCTTGGCATAAAGGAAGTTCCTGTTGTTGCGGTAGCATCACACGATACAGGCTCAGCCGTTGCATCTGTTCCCGTTACAGACAGCAAGGATTTTGTATATATCTCATCAGGTACATGGTCGCTTATGGGTGTTGAACTTGATAAGCCTAATGTTTCGGATGCGGCATTAAAGTATAATTTCACAAACGAGGGCGGAGTAAACAAGTCAATACGATTTTTAAAAAATATTATGGGGCTGTGGCTGATACAGGAAAGCCGACGTCAATGGCAAAGAGAGGGTACTCTCCTATCCTTTGACGAGCTTGAACGTGAGGCACGTGAAGCATCTCCGTTCAGAAGTCTCATAGACCCTGATTATCCTGAATTTCAAACACCGGGAAATATGCCCGAGAGAATTCGCAAATACTGCAAAATGACAAATCAGCCGATACCCGAAACAACAGGTGCTGTTATACGCACCATAGCTGAAAGCCTTGCATTTAAGTACCGTCAGGTTGTTGAGGGTATGGAAGAGGTTACAGGCAAGAAATACAGCGTAATAAATATTGTCGGCGGCGGTATAAAGGACAAAATGATATGTCAGTTTACTGCTAATGCAACAAACCGTGTAGTAAATGCAGGACCCGT
The DNA here is from genome assembly GCA_029226065.1 of Clostridiales bacterium. Taxonomy (GTDB): domain Bacteria; phylum Bacillota; class Clostridia; order UBA1381; family UBA1381; genus Ornithomonoglobus. The sequence goes on along the minus strand of JAQXXM010000020.1, from coordinate 13,371 downwards.
TGAGGCTACAAGCATTGGCAACGTAATAGTTCAGGGAATTGCACTTGGCGCAATAGAAAATCTTAACGAAGGAAGAAAAGCCGTACAAAACAGCTTCGATATCGCAAAATACACTCCCGAAAATTCAGATGCGTGGAATGAAGCATATAAAAAATGGCAGGATATAATAACAAAAGCATAACTATCGAGAAAAGGAGATACAATGAATAAAAAATTCAAATCTAATAATTTCAAGGACCTTGTCGACTTTTGTGTACAGCGTGATCCTAACGGCGTAGCTATTAAATGGCTTGAGGGAAATGACCTTGTAGAAAAAACTTATACGGAATTTCGTTCGGATATAGACGCATTGGGAACATATTTCTTTTATAACGGATTAAAAAATGCTAAAATCGCAGTTATCGGCGAGAACAGCTATAAGTGGATTTTGACATACTTTGCAACCGTCATAGGCGGAAACGTAATTGTTCCCGTTGATCGTGATTTAACGTCAGACGCAATTATTAACGTAATAAACGACAGCGGTGCAAAGGCACTTATATATACAGACACTTATAAAAAAGTCATTGATGATATCAAGGCTAAGACAGGGGTTAAACCTATCCATGTAAATGAATTTGATGATATGCTGTCTGAAGGCAGAGAGCTTATAAATAAGGGCAAAGACAAATATCTGAAAGTTGAAATCAACGAGGATGAAATGTCAACATTGATATACACATCAGGCACAACAGGCACACCTAAAGGAGTTATGCTTTCGCAACGCAATATCGTAAGCAATGCACGAAACGTTATTGAATATGAGGAAATAACAGGTACGTCTATGCTTGTTCTCCCTATTCACCATACATTCGGCTTTACTGCAAGCGTTGTTGCTGTAATGCTGTTTGGTCAGCCTATTGCTATTAATACAAGCTTGCGTACATTCTTGAGTGAGCTAAGCGTATTTAAGCCGCAGAGCGTATTTGTAGTTCCTATGTTTATTGAAGCCATTTATAAAAAGATATGGAAAACAATCGGTCAGAAAAAAATGACAGCCGTATTCAAGGGCTTAATTAAGACAAGCAACGGTTTAAGAAAGCTTGGTATCGACAAGCGTAAAAAGATGTTTAAAATGGTAACGGATTCGTTTGGAGGAAATTTAGATTTTCTTATAAGCGGCGGTGCGCCATTAGATCCTACTTACTGTGACTTCTTCGAATCAATCGGCATCACTCTTGTTAACGGCTACGGTATTACGGAGTGTTCACCCATCGTTGCAGTAAACCCCATTTATGATAATCGTATAGGCAGTGTCGGTCTCGTTATTCCCGAGACGCAGGTCAAGATTATTAACAAGGACGAAAACGGTAACGGTGAAATATGTGTTGCAGGCAGCGGAGTAATGCTCGGATATTACAAGAACAAAGAGGCAACCGATGATGCCTTTGAGGATATGTGGTTTAAGACAGGCGATTTAGGTCATGTTGATGATGATAACTTCCTGTATGTTTCGGGAAGAAAGAAAAATCTTATCATTCTTGCGAACGGAAAGAACATATATCCCGAGGAAATTGAAGAGCTCATTATGAGAATTCCCGAGGTTATTGAGACAGTTGTTTACAGCGAAAATGACGTTATTACTGCCGAGATTTATACCGAGAACCAGGAGGCTGTAAAAACAGCAATACGCAATCTGAACAAGAGCTTGCCTATTTACAAACATATTAAAAACATAAAATTCCGCCAGACAGAGTTTGAGAAAACGACAACAAAGAAAATCAAGCGCAATACAGTAGTTACAAAATAAAGTTACAGAAAAACAAAGCACGCCGGGGATAGGGCGTGCTTTGCTTTTGGGGGACCTCCGCCAGATTACGGAGGCGTATGAAAAAAAGGATGGTATTCGGGCTATCTTTCAAGCCCTCGAATAAAACTGTAATTCTAAATCATTTACGGAGCTGAGTCCTCACTAAGTTCGACTGTTATCTCCATTGTCTTACTCTCACGTAAGATTTTAAACACAAGCTTATCGCCCGGTTTTTTCTTGTCTCTGATTTCGTTTATTTCAGATGTCGATTTCACTTCTTGTCCGTCAACCGATAAGATCATATCGTCAACCTTTAAGCCTGCTTTTTCCGCACCGCTGTTTTCCTGAATATTAGTTATAAACAAGCCGTATCTCGTCTCTGTTATACCTATTCCAACGTACGGTCTGCCTGTGACATAGCCCGATTTCATCAAATCGTCAATAATCGGCTTAGCCTCTGATATTGCAATTGCAAATCCCATACCTTCAACACCTGTGGTTGAAAGCTTTACAGAGTTTATACCTATAACCTCACCATACTGGTTTATAAGCGCTCCGCCCGAGTTACCGCTGTTTATTGCGGCATCTGTCTGGATAAGATTATATGTTCTGTTATCTATCGTCATTGTACGGTTAAGGGCACTTATAATTCCCGATGTTACCGAGCCTGAAAACTCCATACCCATCGGATTGCCTATGGCCACTGCAAGCTCGCCCACCTCAACGGTTGTTGAGTCACCTAAAACCGCAGGTGTTATCGGTTCGCTGTTATCAGGTGTAATCTTTAAAACCGCAAGGTCTGTTTTCTCGTCCTGACCGACAATTTCGGCTGTATATGTTTTTCCTGTGTTTAAGACTATCTCAACCTCAGATGCGTTATCTATTACGTGCTGATTTGTTACGATATATCCGTCAGCAGAAATTATGATACCCGATCCTGAGCCTTGCTCTATAAGCTCTCCGTCCTTTGACGGATCCTGATTATAATAGTAACGTCCGCTGAACGGATCCCAGAACTTCTGTGCCTGAAGCTCGGTCTTATTTATGACACCTACCACAGACGGTCCTACCTTTGCGGCAATCTCGGGAATTGTAAGAACTTCACCGTCTTTTTTATTTGCAAGAGTGACTGCTGCATTATCATTTGCATTTTTTGTTCTTGATGAATAATTTACACCGCTTGCACCGTTATTATGGTTGTTAAAATAACCGCCTATACCGACCGTTGCACCTGCTGTAAGAATACTCGCAATTAATGCCGATGACAGTGCCACAACCCATGTTTTTGATTTTTTCTTTTTCTTCTTGGGTGTTGGATGATTATAAATAATCATATCTGTTGAATCATTATATGGATACTGTTGCATATTTGTCCCTCCCTTTAATTTCTGTACATATAATATCATACAGTTATTACCTCCGTATGACAATGATGTAAATAATAAAAATATTTTTTGTGAACAAGTTATGAACACGAAAAAAGCATAGTTTAAACAAGGAAACACTTGACAAAGCTTATAATGTAGGATAAAATATATGATAGATGATTTTGTGTTGCCGCACATAACGGCAGAACGGAGATTAAAATGAAAAAACTTCTCATTCTCGACTCAAACAGTATTATTAACCGTGCATTTTACGGTATACGCACGCTGAATGCGCCCGATGGCACACCGACTAATGCAATATACGGTTTTTTAAATATATTGACAAAGCTGATAAATGATTATAACCCCGATTATATACTTGCGGCGTTCGACTTAAAAGCACCGACATTTCGTCACAAGCTGTATTCAGAATATAAGGCTACAAGAAAAGGTATGCCCGAGGAGCTTGCAGTTCAGCTGCCGATTATGAAGGATATTCTTTCATATATGAATATACCTATTTTAGAACTTGAAGGATATGAGGCTGACGACATTATCGGTACGGTTTCAAGAATATGCAAAACAAGCTCTGTCGACTGTCTTATAGCAACAGGTGACAGAGACGATTTACAGCTTGTCGGTGACGGAACAGCAGTCATTCTTACATCAACGAAATCAGGTCAGAGTGTTACGGAGCTTTATGACGATAAAGCAGTATTTGACAAGTACGGTGTTACACCTGCACAGTTTGTTGATATGAAAGCACTAATGGGCGATACATCCGACAATATACCCGGTGTTAAGGGTATTGGTGAGAAAACAGCGTCAAAGCTTATTGTACAGTTCGGCACAATTGAAAATATGTATGAAAATATTGAAAGTGCCAACGTTTCCGAAAAAATCAAAAACAGTCTGATTGATGAAAAAAATTCGGCATTTCTAAGCAAAACCTTAGCACAGATTGATAACTACGTTCCAATTGAGGTGGATTTTGAAAAATCTGCGTTTTTTTCAAATTTAAACACGTATTCACCCGAGCTTTATAATATACTTATGCAGCTTGGTCTTAAAAGTGTTATAAAAAAGTTCGGTCTGACACCTCAGGAGCATACACATAATGATGTAAACAACGATTTCTACAACGGAAAAACCGTAGAATGTATCGCATCTAAAGAAAAGTTTGTCGAGCTTGCAGGCGGACTTGGAAATAAAATAGCATTGTATATAAGGACTAATAATAAGTCGGCAGTATCAATTGCCTTTTCTGACGGAGTTAGTGCGTACTGTGCTTCACCTGAAATTATTGATAATGATTTGCTTAATTCACTGTCGTTCATTTTAGGCAGCAGCAAGATACAAAAATATGTATACGGGATAAAGGATGCTATAGTCGCTTTAGACGGCGTATGCAGAATTGACGGCATTGTATTTGATGCGGAAATTGGTGCATATTTATTAAATCCGTCAAAAAGCACCGATTTAGATTTTATATCTGCTGAATATTTAGGTGTGTTCCCTACCGCAAAAGATGAAGCACAGCTCTCTCTCTTAGATGAAAAATCCACAGACCAGGATGCCCGTTATGCTCACATAATATATGCATTGTCGGAAATTTTATCTGACAAGATTGAAGAAAATTCACAGCACGAGCTGTATTATAATGTAGAACTTCCGCTTATACGTGTACTTGCTGATATGGAGCTTTGCGGATTTAAGGTGGATGCAGATGAGCTTGCACGTTTCGGTGAGTTTTTACAGGAGCATATTTTAGATTTTGAGCATCAGATTTATGAGCTTGCAGGAGAGGAATTTAATATAAATTCGCCTAAACAGCTTGGTGAAATACTATTTGGCAAGCTTGGTCTTAAAGGTGGCAAGAAAACAAAAACAGGCTATTCCACTAAAGCCGATATTCTTGAAAAGCTTGCACCCGACAATGAGATAGTACGTCTTGCATTGGAATACCGTTCTTATCAGAAGCTGAAAAGCACATACTGTGACGGACTCTCTGCCTTGGTAAATCCAAAAACAGGCAGAATACACTCGGTATTTCACCAGACAGGTACGGTTACGGGACGCCTTAGCTCATCAGAGCCTAATATGCAGAACATTCCTACACGTACGGAGCTTGGTCGCAAACTTCGCAAGATGTTTACTGCAAAAGACGGCTGTGTTCTTATTGATGCGGACTATTCACAGATAGAACTGCGAGTTCTCGCCCATCTTGCACAAGACGACGTTATGATTAATGCTTTCAGAAACGGTGAGGATATTCATGCCGTTACTGCATCAAAGATTTTAAATGTTCCCATTAATGAACTGACGAAAGAACAGCGTAACAGTGCGAAAGCTATTAATTTCGGAATAGTCTATGGTATGAGTGAATACACATTATCCCAGGACCTTAATATTTCCTTCAAAGATGCACGCAACTATATGAATGAGTACTTTAACAAATATGCAAGCGTAAGGAATTATCTTGATTTTCTGAAAGATTTTGCACACAAAAACGGATACGTTAAAACACTTATGAACAGAATACGTTACATTCCCGAGCTGAAGTCACCTCAGGCAACTGTGAGGGCTTTTGGCGAAAGAGCCGCAATGAACACGCCTGTTCAGGGCAGTGCGGCAGATATTATGAAGTGTGCCATGGTACGTGTGTATAACAGGCTAAAGGCAGAAAATCTACAGGCTCAGATTATATTACAAGTGCATGATGAACTGATAATCGAAGCACCATATAATGAGGAAGAAAAGGTTAAAGCTATTCTTAAGTCGGAAATGGAAAACGCCGTAAAGCTTGATGTACCTTTGGCAGTGGATATGCACAGTGGCAACAGCTGGTACGATGCTAAATAACTTGGAGGACTTTATGAAAAAGATAATTTCAATCATAATTTTATCAATACAAATGTTTATGTTATGTGCATGCGAAAGCAAACCGAAACAATCTGACAAACTGCAGGTCTATACATCATTTTATGCAATGCACGATTTTGCAAGCCGTATAGGCGGTGAAAAAGCCGATGTATATATGCTATGTCCACCAGGTCAGGAACCGCACGATTTTGAGCCTACCGCACAGGATATGGCAAAGCTTTCACAAGCCGATATATTCATATATAACGGAATGGGTATGGAGCATTGGGCAGAAAAAGTTGCAAAAACTCTCCCTGAAACAGTAATCATTATTGAAGCGTCAAGCTTCGTTGACAGTGATAACTCTGACCCCCACGTATGGCTAAATCCTCAATATGCTTATGATGAGATGAGCGGTATTGCTGACGGATTTATTGAAAAAGACGGTGTGAACAAAGAATATTATGAAAAGCAATTAAGTAGTGCAAAGGAGCTTACCGACGATTTGTACGATCGTTTAAAAAAGGCTTGCGATATGTTCACAACAGACACTGTCATAGTGTCACACGATGCATATTCACATCTTTGCGACTTATTGGGTATAACACAAATGCCTGTAAACGGCACGGATAATTCAGGCGAGCCTACTCCGCAAAGGATTGCTGAGATTGAAAATTATATAAAAGATAACAATATTAAATATGTATTCTGCGAGCCTATGGGTACGAGTGATATAATGGATGCTATTGCAAAGGATACAGGCTGTGATATTCTTACACTTGATCCCTTTGAAGGCAGAACTGATGGCGAAGATTACATCAAAACGATGCACGAAAACATTGATGCACTGACAGAGGCTTTAAACTGAAAGGCGAATAAGTTTGGAAAAAGATAAGCGGCGCATCTCGCACGTCGGCACTCGCTTATGTACATTGAGTACACGGCGTTCGTGCGGACACACAATCTGCTTGCTTCTCTTTTACCAAACGGGTTTTGTGAAAGGAGTTAATGGTCATAATAATGAAAAACGAAATAATTAATGTAAAAAATCTGACATTTGAATATCCCGACACAGCAGTTTTAAAAGACGTAAGCTTCAGCTTACAAAAAGGCGACTTTTTGGGAATTATCGGTGCAAACGGCGCAGGTAAATCTACGCTTATAAAGCTTATTTTAGGTTTTCTCACGCCTGACTGTGGTGAAATCACGCTGTTTGGCACAAATCTTGCGGAGGCACGGAGTAAAATAGGATATGTCTCCCAAAAAGCAAACACGTTCAACACCGACTTCCCTGCTACCGTTAAAGAAGTAGTACGTGCTAATCTTTTTTCCGAAAAGGGATTGTTCAAGCGTTACACAAAAGAAGATGATAAAAAAGTATCAGAGGCACTTGAGCTTGTGGGAATGGCAGATCACAAAAACAGCCTCATCGGTTCGCTATCAGGCGGACAGCAACAGAGAGTGTTTATCGCCCGCGCATTAGTCGCAACTCCCGAGCTTTTGCTTATGGACGAGCCGACTGTCGGCATTGATGCACATTCGGTGAGAGAGATTATGGATATAATCAAGCGTCTGAACAAAAACGGAATGACTATAATTATGACAAATCACGATACACCTACTCTTTTAGAGGCGGCGAATAAGCTACTGATTTTCTGTGAACACGGATATGAGGAATTTGTATCAACTGCTGATTTGTCACTTGAACGTATCTCGGACATACTTGCAGGAAAGAGGTTGCATAAGCATGATTGATATATTTACATACCCTTTTATGATTAAGGCTTTTGCCGTTGCATTTATGATATCGCTATGTGCGCCATGCATTGGGCTTCCCATTGTGCTTAAACGTTTCTCGGCAATAGGCGACGCCACGTCGCACTCTGCTTTAGGTGGAATTGCATTCGGACTTCTTATAGGAATAAACCCAATTGTCGGTGCTGTTGTTTTTTCAATTGTGGCTGTCTTAACTATAGAAAAACTGCGTAAATCCTTTGGTGCATATCAGGAAATTGCAACCGTTGTAATAATGTCTGCGGGTATCGGTCTTACAGCCGTACTTTCTGCGTTTATCAAAAACGGCTCGGCAAATATCAACAGCTTTATGTTTGGCTCGATTGTTGCTATTTCTGATTTTGAGCTGTGGCTTTCCTTGGTGCTTACATCACTTGTATTGATACTTACACTGCTTTTATACAAGGAAAACTTTGCAATAGCCTTTGATGAAGAATCGGCAGGACTATGCGGTATTCCCGTACGGGCAATTAATTTTGTTATGATGCTCCTGACTGCAATAGTGGTATCTGTTGCATCACGAATAGTAGGTGCATTAATGATTTCATCATTGCTTGTTATCCCTGTAGCCACATCAATGCTTATATCAAAAAGCTACAAGCAAACGCTTATCCTATCAATTGTAATATCCGAATTTATAACGCTTTTGGGGCTGTATATTTCATTTTATATGAATTTACGTCCCGGCGGAACAATTGTACTTTTAGGAGTGATTGTGCTTATTATAACATCTATATTTAAAAAAAGATAGCAAAAAGCCACCGCCGACATTATCACGTTTGTCGACGGTGACTTTTTAGTTTATTATTAGATCATAAAGCTTCAATGTGATGATGCGATAATCTTATTGGCAACGTCCATAGGTGCTCTTTCATATCTGACGAACTCAAATGTAAATGTACCTCTGCCGCCGCTCATCGCTCTTAAGTCTGTGGCATATTTATACATTTCAGACATAGGAACCTCTGCCTCAACAAGGTTAAGTCCCGACTTGTCACTTTCGCCCATACCCATAATTCTGCCTCGACGCTTGTTAATATCGCCAATAACATCGCCCATTATATTTTCAGGAACATAGCTCTTTAAGTAACCGATTGGCTCTAATATTACAGGGCCTGCCTGCTTTAAGCCTTCTTTATATGCAATTGATGCGGCTGTCTTAAACGCCATTTCAGACGAATCTACAGGGTGATATGAACCGTCAAGCAATACTGCTTTCAGATTTACAACGGGATAACCTGCAAGAACGCCCTTCTGTGCACTTTCCACCAAGCCTTTCTCTATTGCAGGGAAGTAGTTTTTCGGTACACTTCCGCCGAATACCTTTTCCTCAAACATAAGCTCTTCTGTAACACCTGGTGAAAATTCAATCTTAACGTGTCCGTACTGACCGTGACCGCCCGACTGTTTCTTATGCTTACCCTCTACGGTTGCCGTAGAAGTAATTGTTTCCCTGTACGGTGTTACAGGCTCTTCCAAGATGACGTTTACGCCGTATTTATTCTTTAACTTGCTTACGATAACATCAATATGCTGTTCGCCCTGTCCTACTATAAGAGTCTGCTTTGTTTCTGGATTATTTACAACAGTAAATGTAGGATCCTCGTCCATAAGCTTTGTAAGACCTGACACTATCTTCTCCTCATCACCCTTGGCTTCAGGCAAAACTGCCATTGACAAAACAGGTGCAGGAAATTCTATACCTGTCAGGATTATATTTTTATTCTTGTCGCAGAGGGTATCGCCTGTCTTTGTAAATTCAAGCTTTGCAACACAGCCAATATCTCCTGCCTTTACAGAGTTTACCTCCGTCTGCTTTTTACCGCACAGTGAATACAGCTTACCTATCTTCTCCATTTCGCCCTTGTTGGGGTTAAAGTATGACGCATCAGATTTAATCTCACCCGAGTAAACTCTAAACAGTGACATTTTGCCTACATACGGGTCTGCAATTGTCTTAAATATAACTGCCGCTGAAGTTTCCTCCTCTGTCTGAACAAGCTCTACAGGCTCTGCAGTATCGGCTTTTCTACCCACCTCTTTGATTTCCGATGGTGAGGGCAAATATTTACCAATGCCGTCCATCAATGAACGTACGCCTATGTTGTCCTGTCCACTGCCGCAATAAACGGGATAAATACTTCCATCCTTTACACCCTTGCGTATAGCCTGCTTAATCTCATCAACGGTAAATTCCTCATCATTGAAGTATTTAACCATAAGCTCCTCATCAGTTGAGGCAATAGCCTCCATTATCATATCACGAAGCGGTGCAACTACGTCTGCCATACCATCGGGAACGGGAATATCTACTCTGTCTGCACCCTCATATCTGCGTGCTGTCATATCAACGATATCCACAAAGCCTTTAAACTCATCGCCCTCTCTTATCGGATATACGAAAGGTGTCACAGCCTTGCCAAATACTGCCTTCATTTCCTCAAGAGTTTTTTCATAGCTTGCACGGTTATCATCTATCTTATTTACGAAGAACATTATAGGAATATCCTTGTTCTTTGCATACCCGAATACCTGCTCAGTTCCTACCGATACGCCGCTTCTGCCGCTCAGTACCACCAATGCAGAATCAGCCGCACGCACACCTGCCTTAACATCTCCCGCATAATCAAAAAATCCAGGTGTATCAATTATATTATACTTAAGGTCTTTCCAGTTGATTACCTCAAGTGTTGTATTTATAGAACACTGTCTTTTTATCTCTTCATTGTCATAATCGGAAACAGTTGTACCGTCTGCAACAGAGCCTAATCTCTTAATCTCTCCTGCGTTATATAGCATTGCCTCTGTTAAAGTTGTTTTTCCGCACTTACCGTGTCCCATTACAACAATGTTTCGTATACTATCCATGTCTATCGTCCTCCTTTGAAGAGTTTAGAAACTCTCATAATATACTATATATTTACCACAAATATTCGTCTATAAACAGCAAATTGTCCGTCATTTTACACTAATATGTATCTTTGTTTTGTATAAGGTGCAACAATTTCAAAAAAATATTTAAAAGCTATGGCAAAACGATTTGTTTTATGATAAAATATACAGTACAAAATTATTATTTGTATTGCCATATATGATGGCGGAAGGGAGTTTATTATGGACGAATTTTTTGATAAAATAAAAGACGGAGCTTCAAAGGCAAAAGATGCGGCAGAGCGAATTGCAAAGGAAGTAACAAAACGCACATCAAATGCAATTACTTCTACAAAACTTTCATACTCAATAAATGAGGCAAATAATAAAGCAGAGGATATATTCGCAAAAATCGGTAAAGCTATATATGAAAACCGTATAACCGAAATTGGCGAAGATATTGATTTCTCATCAGAATTTGAGACTGTTGATGCTATTATGCAGTATATAGAAAACCTCAAAGCAAAGAAAGCAGAATTAAAAAATGCGGTTATGTGTGCTAAGTGCGGTACTCTTAATCCCATTGAATCCGAGTACTGTTCAAAATGCGGCACTCAGCTGTTTACGGCAGATGATGATGCGGATGCAGACGATGAGGACGATATTGAGGTAGAAGAAATTACGATTACCCCAGAACAAAAGCAAGAGGATTAATATGGATTTTGATAAAATAAAAAAAGCCGCAAAAGACACTATTAAAATAGTGGGCGGCAAGGTTGAAGAGAAATTCGCACGTTCTGATGCGGAGGAAGCAACAAACGCAAAACCACAAAGCAACAAATATGACGATATTGATGATTTTGATGTTATGGGCGATACAAGGCGTTTTGATATGAAAGATGCTTTAAATCGGTTCAAAAAACACCAGAGCGATATTGAGGATAACCTGAAGGATTTAATAAATAAAAATGATGAGGAAACCTATGATCCATCGCCTGTAAGCGAGTTTATTGAGAACAACATTTCGGATTTAAAGAAGGACATCTCCGAGTCAATATCTGATATTGACGAAGATATTTCTAATCTGTCAGAGCATTATTCTGCCGAAATGACAAAGGTTAATGCAGATGTAGAGGAATTATTAAACAAAATTGACGCAGTAACATCAATTGTGGATAAGACAAATTCATCACTCGATTATCTGTCTGAAAATCTTGAAACAACTGTTCTTGACATTAATAAACGTCTTGGCGAAATATCTTCATCTCTTACAGGAGTGAACAGGATAAATGACAGTATTTTCGACTTAAAAAATTCACAGATGAACACAAAGAATGTATTAGGCGACCTTGAAGCATCTTTTAAAAGTCTGAAAAAGAAAATGACTGCAGGTGTTGCGGTTTTGAGCGTTATATCTGCTATTATAGCAGTGCTTGAAGTGATTAATTTACTATCTTAGAAAAAATGAGGAGCTGTCGCTAAATGCAACAGCCTCTTCTTTTTTGAGAGGACTCATTATGATAACCAAAACAATTGACATACTCTACAACAACAACGACGCAAGCGACAGCGACTTGATTTCCATAATAAACTGTTCTGATACAGAGTATCTGTTTACTAAAGCTGTCAAAAGACGAAAAGAATATTATGGAGATAAAGTATTTATACGAGGTCTTATCGAGATTTCAAACTACTGCAAAAATGACTGCCTTTACTGCGGAATAAGGCGTAGCAATATAACGCTTGACAGATACAGATTGACAAAAGAGGGCATTTTAGCTTGTGCCAATGAGGGGTACAGGCTTGGTTTTCGTACTTTTGTATTGCAAGGCGGCGAGGATATGTATTTTTCTGATGATGACGTATGTTCAATAGTCTATGCTATAAAAACTGCCTACCCCGATTGTGCAGTAACGCTTTCCATAGGTGAAAAGACAAAAGCATCATACAAAAAATATAAAGATGCAGGTGCCGACAGATACCTACTCCGTCACGAAACTGCAAATGCATCTCACTATGCAAAACTTCACCCGTCATCTATGTCACTTGACACAAGGAAACAATGTCTTTGGGATTTAAAGGAGCTTGGATTTCAGGTAGGCTCTGGATTTATGGTTGGAAGTCCGTACCAGACAGACAGTAATATTGTTGAAGATTTACGTTTCTTGCAGGAGCTTTGCCCTGATATGATCGGAATAGGTCCGTTTTTACCGCATAAAGACACTCCGTTTAAAAACGAACCCTCAGGCTCATTTTTAAAGTGTCTGAACATTATAGCCATACTTCGGCTTATGTTTCCCTACGCACTTATTCCCTCAACAACCGCACTTGCAACAATATCACCGCACGGTCGTGAGCAAGGTGTTATGGCAGGTGCAAATGTTGTAATGCCCAACCTCTCCCCTCAAGATGTGAGAAAGCTTTATTCTCTGTATAATAATAAGGCATTTTCAGGAAGTGAAGCGGCAGAGGCAATAGAAATATTAAAAAAACAAATGCAGTCAATCGGATACAGAGTTGTTACGGATGTAGGTCACGTAGCAAAATAGCCTTTTGAAAAAATATTGCACAAAAAATCTCCTAAAACACAGCAAAATCAAGCTGTGTTTCGGGAGATTTTCTTTGTTTTTAGAAGACTGTTTTGTGCAAATTGATATTTAAAAATTATTTTGCTACAGCCCCTCGTTT